>DASRPJ010000026.1:0-2475 GCA_035646435.1 Thermoanaerobaculia bacterium
GACGTCCCCATGCGGACGTTCTTCGTCGAGCGCGTCTACAAGCCGCAGGTCGTGATGGTGTGCCCGAAGGGAGAGATGTTCCGCTTCGACCAGAAGCCGAAGCAGATCGAGTTCTCCCGGCCGCACTTAAAGACGATGGTCCTGGACGCGCAGGAGCGCGAGTACCCGGCGTGCCCGCAGGACTTCACGTCGCTGGTCGCGTACCGCACGCCCGCCGTCTTCATCCCGCAGGGCTGGGACTACACCTTCGTGTGCCCCACCTGTCTCTCGTATGGCCGGTGGGTGGACACGGGGCGCCCGGAGGACGTGGTCACGGCCGCGCCGATCGTGAAGAAGGAAGCGCCTCCCTTTCACGACGAGACCATCCCGCTTCCGAAGCGCATGGAGATGGCGAAGGAAGGCGACCTTTCGACGAAGCTGTACGCCGCCATGGCCCAGACGGACTGCACCGCCTGCGGCTACGACTGCGAGGGCTACGCGAAGGCGCTCGCGGACGGCACCGAGAAAGATCCCAACCTCTGCGTGCCGGGCAAGGAGGAGACCGCGATCGTCGTGAAGAACCTCCTGAAGGGGACCGGCCTGCCCGCGTCGTTCGTCGCGTAGCGCGGGCGTACTCGGCTAGCCGATCAGTTGCCCGTCCGCGGCGGCCGCCGCGGCCTCCTCGGGAGCGCGGATCGGCTCCTGTTCGCCCGAGCGCCGATCGCCCGTCCGGATCGGCAGCGTGAACGTGAAGCGGCTCCCCTTTCCGACGACGCTGTCCGCCCAGATCGTCCCGCCGTGCAGCTCGACGAGCGACCTCGCGAGGGCGAGACCGATGCCCATGCCCGCGTGCTGCCGGGTCGGGGAGCCATCCACCTGCCGGAAGCGCTCGAAGACGTGCGGTAGCTCGTTCGTCGGAATGCCGATGCCGTCGTCTTCCACGCTGATGAGATAGCGCTCCACCTCACGCTCGACCCGCACGACGACCCGTCCGTGCCGGCGCGAGAATTTGATCGCGTTGACGAGAAGGTTCCAGAGGACCTGCTGGAGGCGGAGAGGGTCCGCGCGGATCTGGGCGATCGGGCTCGTTGCCGGGACGAAGATGATCGAAACCGACCGCCCCTCGGCCATCATCCGCACGGTGTCGATCGAGCGCTGGATGACGTCGGGGAGGTGCAGCGCCTTGCGGTCGAGCGCGAGAGAACCGCGGTCCATGCGGGCCAGATCGAGGAGGTCGTCGATGAGCGCGAGCAACACCCTCGCGGACTGGCGGATCTGCGCGAGCCCGCGCGTGAGAGTCTTCTCGTCCACCTTCTCCTCGGTGAAGAGGTCCGTCCACCCCACGATCGCGGTCAGCGGGGTGCGTAGCTCGTGGTTGACGTTCTGGAGGAAGTGGTCCTTCAGACGGCTCGCCCGGCGGAGCTCTTCGACCGTCCCGGTCAGAGTTGCGTACAGCCGCGCGTTCTTCAAGAGCAGCGACGCGACGTCGGCGAACGACGTCATCGCGTCGATCTCCTCGCGCCCGAATCCCCCGGGCCGGTTGATGGCGGCGACGACGCCGAGCGTCTCGCTCTCGGTCTTCAACGGCGCGAAGATAGCGTTGACGGTCCCGAAGAGCTTCCGCAGCTCGGGGCTCGAATACGGGTCGTGCTCGACGTCGTTCGAGCAATAGACCTCACCGCTCTTGAAAACCGCGCCCGCCATCGAGCGCGCATCGACGGGGACCTTCACCTGCGCGGCGAGCTCGTCCGAGACGTTCCAGCCCGGCCACGCCCCTTCGAGGCGGTTCGTGTTCGGGTCGTGGAGAAGGAAGATCACCGTTTCGGCGCGGGTGAACGCGCCGATCCCTTCGCTCGATCGGGCGAGGATCTCCTTCAGGTCCGTCGTCCGGAAACCGGCGCGGGAGAGGTGGTGGAGGCGGCGCAGCGTCTCCACGCGCCGCGCCACCCGTCGCCCCATCCGGTCGAGCGCCGCGGCCAGCCGGCCGAGCTCGTCCGGCGCCTTCGTGCCCTTCACGTGCACCGCGCGGCCGTCGCCGATGGCCTCGGCCGCTCGGAGAAGCTCGTGGACGGGCTCGGTGATCCGGCGGGAGACGAGCAGCACCGCCCCCAGGACGGCCGCGACGAGATATCCGAAAAGGAGGAGGACGTCTCGCCTCAACCGCGCGTAGTTCTGGGGCTCGGAGGCGAGCCGCGCGGCGGACTCGAGCCGCGCGAGGGCGGCAGAGGAAAGGCCTTCGACGAAAACCCAGCCCGTCTTCTCGACGCGGGCGGCGGCGAGCCGGTTGCCTCCCTCCCGGTCCGCGGGGGAGCCGGGGAGTTTGCGGAGGAGCTGACTCACCTGCCGGCGCTGCATCTCCGTCGACGTGTCGGCGGACCCCGCGGCTTTTCCGCGCGGCGGCGTGATCAAAGGCTGCCCGACGGAGTTCGTGAGGAGCCAGATGTCGCCGGGAATCTCGCCCTGCTCGAGGGCATCGGCGACCATCCGGGAAACATC
>DASRPJ010000027.1:0-3389 GCA_035646435.1 Thermoanaerobaculia bacterium
GCTCCCCTCGCCGATCCAGCGAAGCTCGCGCGCGAGGTCGCCCGCGCTCTGCCACCGGTCCTCGGGATCCTTCGCGAGGCAGGTCCGGACGATTCGATCGAGCGCGGGAGGCGTCGCCGGCGCGACGGCGGAAATCGCCGCCGGCTGGGCGTGGAGGATCGACCCGATCAGCGACGCCTGCGTCGCGCCGGAGAAGGCCTTCTTCCCCGTCGCCATCTCGTAGAGCACGCAGCCGAACGCGAAGATGTCCGTCCGCGCGTCCGCAGTCTTCCCCTCGAGCTGCTCGGGCGCCATGTACTGGAACGTGCCGAGGATCGTCCCCTCCTGCGTCAGACCCACCTGCGTGGGAAGGGCCGTCAGGGCCGACTGCTGGCTCGCCGGCACCATTCCCTTCGCGAGCCCGAAGTCGAGGAGCTTCACGCCCGACTTCGTCAACATCACGTTGGCCGGCTTGAGGTCCCGATGCACGATCCCCTGCCGGTGCGCCTTGTCCAGCGCGTCGGCGATCTGGACCCCGAACCGCAGCGTCTGCTCGAGCGGAAGCGGCCCCTTGGCGAGACGGTCGGCCAGCGTCTCCCCCTCGAGGTACTCCATGACGAGGTACTCGATCTCGCCTTCCCGACCGACGTCATGCAGCGCGCAGATGTGCGGGTGCGAGAGCTGCGAGATCGTCTTCGCCTCCCGCTCGAAGCGCTGGCGCGACTCGACCGTGGGCGACACGTGTGCCGGCAGGACCTTGATCGCCACGGTCCGCTCGAGCCGCGTATCGCGCGCCTTGTACACCTCCCCCATCCCGCCCGCCCCGAGCGGCGACAAGATCTCGTAGGGGCCGAGGCGGGAGCCTGCCGCGAGGCTCATGGGGGCATTCCTGCCGCCCAGTCGGTGACCAGGCGGATCGGCGACTCGCGCACCTTTTCCAAAGACGTCCTCACGAGGAACCGCGTTCCGTCGGGGAGGGGGTCGTAGTCGTCGATTCCCGTTTCGAGGTGGAAGAGCCGGGTCGGGGCGCCGACTTCCAGCCTCGGGACGGGGTGCGCGGGGACCGCCATGACGAAGCCGTCCGAGGCGGCGTAGTACAGCTCCTTCCCATCGCTGCGCCACCGAGGGCTTCTCCCGCCGGCGGTGGAAACGCGCCTCTTGTCGCCTCCACCCTCCGTCCGTGCCACGTAGACCTCGGGGTTGCCCGACTCGTCGGACTCGTAGGCGATCCAGTTGCCGTCGGGCGAAAAGCGGGGACTGCGCTCGTTGAAGCGTGTCTGGAGCCACGGCGTCGGACGCCGTTCCCCTTCGAGCGGGAGGATCCACACGTCGGCGCCGAAGGCCGCGTCCTGGAGAAAAACCATCCTTCGGCCGTCCTTCGAAACGTCTTCCGGCTGCTGGACGCCGGCGAGCTCCAGAATTGCTCGGTCGCTCCCGGGGGATCCCAGGGCGACCTCGTGGATGTCCGGAGGTCCTTTCCCATCGGCGCGGAAGTAGACCCTGGTCCCGTCGGGCGACCAGAGCGGACGGGCCTCGTCCACCTCGTCCGAGTGGAGCCGGGTCGAGACTCCACGCTCGAGCTCGAACACCCAGACGTCGGACGTCCCCGTTCGACGCTCGCCGATGTCCACGGCGACGCGACCGCCGTCGGGAGAAACCCGAAAGCCCTCGACGAGCGCGGGCTGGCCGAAGGTCCCGAGCTCGCGACCGTGGCGGTCGAGCCACACGAGGCGGGAGGGAGGCGGCGCGGTCTCGAACACGAGGACGTCTTCCGCGACGGAGAAGGCGGCATTGCCGGGCCCGAAGAAGTAGTTGACGGTCTCCGAGAGGACTCGAGGCTCGCCCCGGAGCTCGCCTTTCCTTTCATCGAACGGTTGCGCAAAGAGGACGCCATCCCGGACGAAGACGAGGTGGCCCCGGGCGTATTCCGCTCGCGAGCCCAGCTTTGTGACGAGGTGCGACTCTTTCGAATCGAGCGAGCCCAATCGCAACTCGCTCGACTTCACGCGGTCATCGCGCGACCGAGCGCCGGCTCCCTGTCCCCCGAGCGCCAGATAGAGGAAACGCCGGCCATCGGGCAGAAAGTGCGGCCACATCGGCAGCTTCGCTTCGTCGCGGCCAATGGCCACCACCTCGGGTTTTCCACCTTTTTCCGAAACGCGGATGATCCCGGGCGGGACGAAATTCGTGAAGAGGATCGTGCCGTCGCGGTTCCACGTCCCCACGATCTCGAAGTCGGCGTCGCAGAGTTCCTCCGGCGGCCCTCCGGTCGCGGGGATCTTCTTCAACTTTCCCCCGGCGAAGAAGGCGATGAAACGGCCGTCGGGCGACCAGAAGTGGGCGGACGCGTCCGTCGAGCCCTCGAGCTCGACGGCCTCTTCGGAATCGAGGGGCCGGACGAAGAGGCGGCGCCGCCCGTCGCGATACGCCTCGATGGCGATCCGCTTCCCGTCCGGCGAGATCGAGGCGCCGCGGGAGACCTCACCGGGAGCGAACGTCGCCCCGCGCGGGATCGGCACCGAGAACCGGATGCTTCTGGCGGCCGGAGGTGCTGCGGGTCGGGCGCGGCCCGCCGCGAACCACGCGAGTCCCGCCAGGACGACCGCGCCCAAGGCCCAGGCGATCCGCTCGCGCGCGCGCGACGGTACGCGGGACTCCACGACCTTCATCGCGCCGCTGCGGGGCTCCTCCGCGATCCACTGGAGCTCACGCCGCGCGTCCCCCGCGCTCTGCCAGCGGTCGTCGGGGTCCTTGGCGAGACAGGTTTGCACGACGCGGTCCAGGAGGGGTGGAGAGGTCGGAGTCACTTGCGAGATCGGGCCCGGATCGTCGCGGAGAATCGAAGAGATGAGAGAACCGCGGCTCTTGCCCGAGAACGCCTTGCGGCCCGTCGCCATCTCGTAGAGAACCGCGCCGAACGCGAAGATGTCCGTGCGCGCGTCCGCTTCGGCGCCTTCGATCTGCTCGGGCGCCATGTACTCGAACGTCCCGAGGATCGTGCCCTCCTGGGTCAGGTTCTGGTTCCCAATCACCGTTGGGATTGCCGTGGGGTTGACTCCTGCCATGGGATGCTCCGCAGCGGCCGCTTGATCCCTACCGGTCGCGTCGAGCGACCGCTCAAATGTCTTTGCGAGCCCGAAGTCGAGCAGCTTCACGCCCGACCTCGTCAGCATCACGTTGCCCGGCTTCAGGTCCCGGTGAACGATCCCCTGCCGGTGCGCGCGATCGAGCGCGTCGGCGATCTGGACCCCGAAGCGCAGCGTCTGCTCGAGCGGAAGCGGCCCCTTGGCGAGACAGGTTTGCACGACGCGGTCCAGGAGGGGTGGAGAGGTCGGAGTCACTTGCGAGATCGGGCCCGGATCGTCGCGGAGAATCGAAGAGATGAGAGAACCGCGGCTCTTGCCCGAGAA
>DASRPJ010000028.1:0-2016 GCA_035646435.1 Thermoanaerobaculia bacterium
GACCGGACGGCGATCGAGTACGGTTCCGCGTCCTCCTTCTGGCCCGGGCGCGCGCGGGTCCGGAACTTCCGGATCCGCGACCGGGACCTCGAGGCCGAGTGGACGTTCGAGCTCGACGACGCGCAGATCACCTTTTCGCCGCTCGCGCTCCTGCGCCGCCGCCTCCACGTGACGAGCCTCGCCGGGAACGGCTCCACCTTCCGCGCGCGAAAACGGCTGACGCCGCGGGAGGCTGCCGACGAGAAGCGGGTCGAGCTTCTCCCTCCGATACCCGGCTTTCCCGATCCCCCGCGGATCCAGCCCGGTGAACGCAAGCCGCCACCGACCGGCAGGGAGTGGTCGATCCGCGTGGATGACGTCGAGGTCGTCGGCCTGCGCGAGCTTTGGGTGGACCACCACCGCTACGCGGGCGACGGCCGGCTGACGGGCGCCTTCTTCATCCAGCCGAAAATCCACGCGCAGGTCGTCCGCGCGCAGCTGACTACGGACGGCGGAAGAGTCCACAAGGGGCGGGACGTGCTCGCGCACGACGTGAAAGCAACGATCCGCGGGAAGGTCGCTCCCTGGGACCCGCGGGAGTTTCCGGGTAGCCGCATGCTGCGGTTCCTCTCGGGAGAGGTCCGGGCGACCGGCCACCTGCCCGACATGGACCTCGTCAACGAGCTGGTCGGGAACCTCGCGGGCACGCGTCTCGAGAGGGGCGGCGGCGACCTCGCGGTCGTCGGATCCGTCGAGCGCGGCGTCGCGCGGGGGAGCGTCGACCTGTCGGCGCGGAGGCTCGCGCTCCGGATCGTCGACGTCGGCTTCCGCGGACGGCTCGAATCGCGGGTGAACTTTTCCGGCCTCGACCTGTTGAAGGGCGGGGCGACTCTCACGGGCGGTTACGTCAACCTGACCGACGCCGCCGTGTCCGGGACGGGAGACGGAGCCCGGCCCTGGTGGATGAAGGCCACCTTTCTCCCGGGCCGTCTCGTGCCGCGGCGGGGCGTGCTGCTGACGGGCGCGGTCGCCGTCCGCGCGCGCGACGGACGTCCCTTCCTTGCGCTGGTCCGCGGCAAGCTGCCCGGGTGGGTCGCGAAGCAGTTCGATCTCGAAGGCCTGGCCGGCCGGGCGGGCCTCCGCCTGGGCGAGGCACTCGTCTCCGTCGAACGGATCGCGGCGCGCACCGGGGACTTCCGGATCGACGGGGAGTACCTCGCTCGCGGCCCCTTGCGGCGCGGGACCTTTCTCGTCGACGCCGGTCTCCTCTCGGTGGGGATCGGGATCGACGGTCGAGAGACCGAGCTCGACGTCCTCGGCGCCCGCCGCTGGTTCCGCAAACGGACCGGCTGGGAGGCGCCGAAGGACTAGGGCGCCTCGCCCCTCTGCTCGGTGATCAGGCGGCGGAGCTCCGCGCGCACGTCGGCGATCGTGACGTCGTGGTCCGCCTGGCGCCACAGCGGCGTGCCGTCCGAGGACCGGATCACGAGGCCGTGGTTCTTGAAGCCGAGCTCCTGCACGATCTTTTTCGACTCTTCGGTCGTCGCATCCACGTTGCGTGCGACCACCCGCTCCGGGAACTCCGTCTCGAGCCCGCTCACGGCGGGCATCACTTTCGCGCAGACCGGTCAGCCGGGGAGGTAGTAGTAGGTGACCTGCAGAGGCTCCGCGCTCGCCTTGCGGGAGCAGTCGACGGCGGCGACGGCGAGGAAGAGCGAGACGGCGGCCAGCGCGACGGCGCCCGGGGACTTCTTCATCGCGGTTCTCCTCTCCCGAAAAGCCTAACATTCCGGCCGTGGCCTGGAAGCCGCTTCTCTCGTTCGCGCTTTCTCTCGCGCTCGTCTGGGTCGCTCTGATCGTCCTCCTGACCGTCATGGAGCGCCGCTTCCTCTACTTCCCGATCCGCCACCTCGACGCCGAGCCCGCCGACTACGGCCTCCGCTCCGAGAAGCTCGAGCTCACCGCCTCCGACGGCGTGCGGCTGCACGGATGGTGGATCCGCGCGAAGGGCGACCGCGTAATCCTGTTATTCCACGG
>DASRPJ010000029.1:0-6519 GCA_035646435.1 Thermoanaerobaculia bacterium
TCGATGACGGGGACGCCCGAGATCTTGTAGCGCGCCATCACGTCGAGCGCCTCGGCGATCTTCTGCTCGGGCCGGACCGTGACGGGGTCCACGATCATCCCGGACTCGGACCGCTTGACCCGGTCCACCTCTTCCGACTGCGCGGCGACCGAGAGGTTCTTGTGGACGACTCCGAGCCCCCCCTGCTGCGCCATGGCGATCGCGAGCCGCGATTCGGTCACCGTGTCCATAGCGGCCGAAACGATCGGGATGTTGAGCGGGACCGCATCGGTCAACCGGGTCCGGATGTCCACGTCCCTCGGGTGAATCCGGGACCGCGCGGGGAGAAGGAGGACGTCGTCGAACGTGAGGGCGAGCGGCAGCTCGTCGTCGGCGCGGCGGGTCGCCCGGCGTTTCGGCGCCATCAGCCGCCCGCCGCGGCCGCGCCGCCGTGGCACTTCTTGAACTTCTTTCCGGAGCCGCAGGGGCAGGGGTCGTTGCGCCCGACCTTCGGCGCGTTCCGGTGGACCGTCTCGACCTTCGCGTCGCGACCGCCCTCCGCCGCCGCGCCGTAGGAGTAGTTCACGTTCGCCGACCGCCGCGAGGGCAGGCCGACGGGGGCCCTGCGGGGCGCCTCGTCGGCGAGCTCGCCTTCGGCTTCGCGCATCACGGGCTGGAGCCGGAAGAGGTACTGGACGAACTGGTCCTCGATGCGCTCCTTCATGAGAGTGAAGAGCTCGAAGGACTCCTTCTTGTACTCGACTAAGGGGTCGCGCTGCCCGTACCCGCGCAGCCCGATCCCCTCCTTGAGGTGGTCGATGGCGAGGAGGTGGTCCTTCCACTGCTGGTCGACGACCTGGAGCATCACGAAGCGCTCGTGCAGCCGCATGGTCTCCGCGCCGAGCGCCCGCTCCTTCGCCTCGTAGACCTCGCGCAGCGTCGCGAGCAGCGTCTCCCGGATCTCGTCCCGCTCCTTCCCGGTGAAATCGAACTGGCCGGGAGGGATTCCGAAGTACTCCTTGAGGTCGAGATCGAAAGCGGTGAAGTCCCAGTCGGCGGGCCCCTTGTCTTCCGCGAGGTTCCGGCCGAGGGTGTAGTCGAGGATCATCTCCGCGAGCGTCAGGATCTCTTCCTTGCCCTGCAGGCCTTTCAGGATCTCCCGGCGCAAGCCGTAGATCTCCTCGCGCTGGCGGTTCATCACGTCGTCGTACTCGAGCAGGTGCTTCCGGGTCTCGAAGTTCCGTCCCTCGACCTGCTTCTGGGCGCGCTCGATCGCGCGGGACACCATCCCGTGCTCGATCGGGACGCCCTCTTCCATCCCGAGCTTGCGCATGATGTTCTGGAGGCGGTCGGAGCCGAAGATGCGCATCAGGTCGTCTTCGAGCGACAGGAAGAAGCGGGACGAGCCGGGGTCGCCCTGCCGGCCGCTCCGTCCGCGCAGCTGATTGTCCACGCGCCGCGACTCGTGCCGCTCGGTCCCCAGGATGTGCAGGCCGCCGGCCGCAAGCACCTTCTGGCGGTCTTCGGCCGCCTCGGCCCGGAGCTTCGCGAGGAGCGCGGCGAACTCCTCCTCCGACTTCGTCTCCGCGCGCCGGTGGTCCGCGAACGCGTCCGGGTTTCCCCCGAGGACGATATCGGTGCCCCGCCCCGCCATGTTCGTCGCGATCGTGACGGAGCCGGACTTGCCCGCCTGCGCGACGAACTCCGCCTCCTTCTCGTGGAACTTCGCGTTCAGGACGACGTGCGGCACCTTGCGTTCCTTGAGCAGTGCCGAGAGGCGCTCCGACTTCTCGATCGACACGGTGCCGACGAGGACCGGCTGACTGCTCTCGCGGCACGCGACGATCTCGTCGGCGACGGCGCCGAACTTCTCGCGCTCAGAGGCATAGACGACGTCCTGGTGATCGATGCGGACCATCGGCTGGTTCGTCGGGACGACGACCACGTCGAGCTTGTAGATCTGGTGAAACTCCCCGGCCTCGGTGTCCGCGGTGCCGGTCATGCCCGCGAGCTTCTCGTACAGCCGGAAGTAGTTCTGCAGGGTGACCGTCGCGAGCGTCTGGTTCTCGCGCTCGATCTTGACCCCTTCCTTCGCCTCGACGGCCTGGTGGAGGCCGTCCGACCACCGCCGTCCCGGCAGGACGCGGCCGGTGAACTCGTCGACGATCAGGACTTGGCCGTCCTTGATCATGTACTCGACGTCCTTGTGGTAGAGCGCGTGGGCGCGGAGCGCCTGCTCGGTGCCGTGGAGGAGGTCGATGTTCGTCAGGTCGTACAGGTTCTTGACGCCGAGCAGCTTCTCCGCCTTGACGACTCCCTCTTCGGTCAGCACGGCGGTCCGCGATTTCTCGTCGACGAGGAAGTCTCCCGTCGTCGTCTTGTTTCCGTACTTGTCCTTGGTCTCCTCCCCCTTGACGAGCCGCGGGATGATCCGGTTGCAGCGGTAGTAGTTCTCGGTGTTCTCTTCGGAGGGGCCCGAGATGATGAGGGGGGTTCTCGCCTCGTCGATCAGGATCGAGTCGACCTCGTCGACGATGGCGTACACGTGCCCGCGCTGGACCATCGACTCGAGCTCGAACTTCATGTTGTCGCGCAGGTAGTCGAAGCCGAACTCGTTGTTCGTCCCGTACGTGACGTCGGCGGCGTACGCTTTCTGGCGCTCCTGGTCGGAGAGGGAGTTCTGGATGCAGCCGACCGTCAGGCCGAGGAACCGGTAGACCCGGCCCATCCATTCGGCGTCGCGGCGAGCGAGGTAGTCGTTGACCGTCACGACGTGGACGCCCCGGCCCGTGAGCGCGTTCAGATACACCGGCATCGTCGCGACGAGGGTCTTGCCCTCGCCCGTCTTCATCTCCGAAATCTTGCCCTGGTGGAGAACGATGCCGCCGATCAGCTGGACGTCGAACGGCCGCATCCCGAGGGCTCGCACGGACGCTTCGCGCACGACGGCAAACGCCTCCTCGAGGAGGTCGTCGAGCGCGCGCGCCCGGGCTTCCTTCAGGTCCTCGTCGGGAACTCCTTCCAGCCGGGAAGCGAGGCGCCCTCTGAGCTCGTCCGTTTTGCCGCGAAGCCCTTCGTCGGACAGCGCCTTCACGCCCTGCTCGAACGCGTTGATCCGCTCGACGCGCGGCAGGAGCTTCTTGATGTCGCGCTCGTGCTGGGTGCCGAAGACTTTGGCGAGGACGCGGTCGATCATTTAGGCAGAGAACATCTCCGAGGGGACGCATTATTCACGTTTTCCGAAGCGCCTGAAAGGCGGGGAGCCTTCAGCCGTCGAGGACGTCGCGCACCTTGCGGGCGAGGACATCGGGCGTGAACGGCTTCTCGAGGAAAGCGGAACCTCGTTCCATAAGGCCCCTTCGGACGATGCCGTCGTCGGTGTCGCCCGACGTGAAGAGGACCTTGGAACGCGGATGGATCGCGAGGACCCGCGCCGCGATCTCGCTCCCGCCGTTCGGGGGAGAACCATTTCCGTCGGGAGGAGGTCCGCTCTCCGCGTCGTGGCGATCTCGAGCGCGGGCGCGCTTCCACGGTTCGACGACACGATCGACGACGGCGCGCTCCCGATCGCGATCCGGGTCGATCACGAGGATCGCCGCTCCGAGCACGAGAATCGCAACCGCGGTGAGCCGCGGTCCGGCCGGAATGCGCGGCCTCTCTCTACGACCGAAGTCGGAGTCAGGAATCCGCGGTCTCCGCTGACCGGGATGACACTTACCGTCGACCCGCGGTCGAGAAATCCCGCGAACGCGAATGCTCCCTGCAATTGCGTTTGCGGTACGAAGCTCGCACCTCTCATGGCGCCGGCATGAACGTCGCCAAGCCTTTGCGCGTCCGAAAGGAACCAATCGAGGTCGAGCTCTTGCTCGCGGGCGAACCGCCGCGCCGGGTGGAGCTCTTCCTGGCCGAGCACGGTTCCCGCGGATTCGACCGGCAGAGCGTTCTCGATCTGCTGGAGCAGTCCGAAGGGTTCCTGCCGGCCTGCGACCGCGAGACGGGAAACTGGGAGTCGTTCAACTCTCGTTCCGTCACCTGGATCGGGATGTCGAGGATCGCGACCGACACCGATGAATCCGCAAACGAGCTCTACGATCGCCGCAAGATGGTCCGCGTCGAGTTCGCGGGGCTCCGCTTTCTCGAGGGCGAGCTCCTCTATTCCGCTCCCGAAGAGTCCGCGCGGGTCGTCGACCTCATGAACCGCGGGGAGCGTTTTCTCCGCCTCTGGAGCGGCGACCGGGTGTACCTCGTGAACAAGGCCTCCGTCCTGCGGGTGGTCGAGGCGACCCGCTCGGGTGAGGATTCATGGCGCAGATAGACCAGCTTCTCGGGTCCATCGCGAACTTCGGGGCGAGCGGCGCCGTCCTCGCGAGCGACGAGAAGGTAATGCTCTCGTTCCCTTCCGGGCCGCGATACGCCTCGCAGACGACCCCGCAGGCGTGGCTCGAACGAATGATCGAAGAGATCCTTCCGCCTGGGATGGCGGTGAACAAGAACGGGGGGACGACCTTTCCGTACTCGAACGGTCACGGAGCCGTCACCGTCCGGGTGGACGCGAGGGGCGGAAGGTGGAAGGTCTCGATCGAGCCGGGAGAGTCGCTGCCCGCCGCCGAGCCCGACCCGCCTCCGCCCGCCGAGCCAGAGGCGCTCCCCGAGCCTCCGCGGACGTCGAAATTCGCGCACGTGGAGGTCTCGACCGCAGTCGACCGACTCCTGCTGGACACGCTCGACATGGGCGCCTCGGACCTCCACCTCTCGAGCGGTTGCCCGCCGCGCGTTCGCGTTCACGGAAAGATGACGGTTCTTCCCGGAGCGGAAACGCTGTCGCACGAGGTCCTCCTCGAGCGACTCTACGAGATCACTCCGGAACGCAACCGCCGCGAGTTCGAGACGCGGAACGACACCGACTTCGGCCACTCGATTCCAGGGGTGTCGAGATTTCGCGCCAACCTCTTCCGGGATCGGCGCGGCGCGGGCGGAGTCTTTCGGGCGATCCCCTTCGAGATCCTGAGCCCGGAAGAGCTCGGGCTGCCGCCGCAGGTTCTGGATCTCTGTTCTCTGACGAAAGGCCTCGTCCTCGTCACCGGGCCGACCGGATCGGGCAAGTCCACGACGCTCGCGACGCTCGTCAATTACATCAACGAGAACCGAAGCGACCACATCATCACGATCGAGGACCCGATCGAGTTCGTGCACGAGAACAAGAAGTGCCTGGTCAACCAGCGCGAGGTCCATTCGCACACCGATTCGTTCAAGGACGCGCTGCGGGCGGCGTTGCGCGAAGATCCGGACATCGTCCTCGTGGGTGAGATGCGGGACCTGGAGACGATCGCGATCGCCGTGGAGACCGCGGAGACGGGTCACCTGGTCTTCGGCACGCTGCATACGACGACCGCCCCCTCGACGATCGATCGCATCATCGACCAGTTCCCCGCAGACCGGCAGGATCAGATCCGCCAGATGCTCTCGACGTCCCTGAAGGGCGTCATCGCCCAGACGCTCTGCCCGAAGATCGGCGGAGGGCGAGTGGCCGCGTACGAGATCCTGTACTCGACTCCCGCGGTCGCGAACCTGATCCGCGAAGCGAAGACCTACCAGCTCTATTCGATCATCCAGACCAGCCGGGGCCTCGGAATGATGACCCTGAACGACTCCCTGATGGACCTCGTCCGCCGGAAGCTGGTGGAGCCCCAGGTGGCCCTGACGCTCTCGGTAAACAAGCCCGAGTTCTCGGGAATGCTCTCCCGCGAGGGCTTTCCCGCGCTCGCCGAGACCTAGCTCCCGGCCGGCCGGTCGTCGGAGCGGGGGCGATACGAGATCGCTTCGGAAAGGTGCGCGGCGCCGACGCGCGCGGCGCCGTCCAGGTCCGCGATCGTCCGCGCCACCCGAAGAGAGCGGTACAGCGCGCGAACCGAGAGCCCGAGCCGTTCGACCGCGCCTTCCAGGAGCCTCCTCGCCGCGGGCTCGAGCGCCGAGGCAGGCTCGAGGTCGGCGGGAGACAGGTCGGCGTTTCGGAAACCCACGAGCCGCGGGCGACGCGCGGCGGCGAGGGCGCGAACGCGCGCGACTCTCTTGCGAACGGCTTCGGAGCTCTCGCACGCGCCGCGCCGGAGGTCGGACCAGGGGACGGCGGGCAGGGGGACGTGGAGATCGATCCGGTCGAGGAGGGGCCCCGAGAGGCGACGGCCGTAGCGCAGGTGCTCGGAAGGATCGCACCGGCAGGAGCGGCGGGGGTCGCCCCGGAATCCGCAGGGGCACGGGTTCCGCGCGGCGACGAGGAGAAAGTCACAGGGGAACGAGCATGCCCCGCCCACCCGAACGATCGCGACCCGTTTCTCCTCCATCGGCTGCCGGAGCCCCTCGAGGACGTCGCGGCGGAATTCCGGGAGCTCGTCTAGAAAAAGGGCCCCGTGGTGTGCGAGCGAGATTTCCCCGGGTATCGGCCGGGCGCCGCCTCCGACGAGCCCGGCGGCGGAGATGCCGTGATGGGGTGCGCGAAAGGGGGGCGCGTCGATCAGCCCGCCGCCGGCCGGAAGCGTTCCC
>DASRPJ010000030.1:0-5565 GCA_035646435.1 Thermoanaerobaculia bacterium
CGCGCACGTCGGCGACGCTCGCGAGGGAGCCCTGCGAGTTCGAGTACGTCTTCACGATCCCCGTGTCGGTGTCCGTAATCGTGATCGTGTAGGCGACGTCGGAGAGCGCGGCGTAGAACGCCCAGAAGAAGCCGTTGAACGTGCGGCCGTCCACCACCTTCAGCGTGATCTCGACGTTGTTCGCGGAAAAGAACCAGAAGTACCCCGTGTCCCCGGTGAGGGGCACGGCCTGGGCCGGCGCGTTCGTGATGCCGAGGGTCGGCGCGCTGAAGATCGCCCGCGCCTGGAAACGGCCGCCGTTCAGGCACAGCGTCGTCCCGTTCGGCGTGCAGGCGTCCGCCGAGAGCAGGGACGTCGGGTCCGGCGACGTCGTCACCCAGCTCTCGACGTGCACGCCGTCGGGAGACGCGGCCGTGGAGTGGACGTTGGTCTGCGCGGGCGCGGGCGCGGTGAGCGCGAAGAGCGCGAGGGCGAAGATCGCGCTCCGCCTCATCTCCTCCCGTGCCCGGTGGAGAAGGGACCACCGGAACTGGCTCGATCGTCCTCGTCGCATTTCGGGCTGTGAACTTGGGGCGGATTGTCTCGCCGGACGCAATTCCCGTCCATACGACTTTGGTAGGGGGCGGCCGCGCGGCGGCCGGGCGGGTCAGGGCGTCGGGGGCGGGGCGGGGACGGCGGGAGTCGGCGCCGGCGCGGGGGCTTCCTCGGTCCCCTCTCCCTTCTTGGGAAGGTAGAACGAGCGCTGGAGGGACCAGGGGAGCCGGGTGATCTCCTCCCAGCGGGACGACCACTCCTCCGTGGGCTGCGAGCCCGACACGAAGGTCTCCAGGATCGGCCGCGGGCTCTCTCGGGTGGCCTTCAGGCCCGTCTCGTAGTCGACCGCCGTGAAGACGACGTTCGGCGGAGCCTCGAAGTCTTCCTTCGGGTCGATTCGACCCGCTTCCTTCATCTTCTCGACGAGGCGGATCCAGATCGGAAGGGCGACCTTCGCGCCGTCCATCCCCCTGCCGAGGCTTGCGTTCTTGCGGTCGTTACCCACCCAGACGCCGATCGTGTAGCGCGGCGTCATCCCGATGAACCAGGCGTCGGTGAAGTCGTTCGTCGTTCCGGTCTTGCCCGCGACGTTCAGCTTCAGGCGGGCGGCGGACGCGGCGGTGCCGCGCTGGGTCACGCCCTTCATCATCTGGAGGAGCTGGAAGCACGCCGTCGGGCTCACGACTTCCCGAGCGTCGGGATGGGTCTGCTCGAGCAGGTCGCCGTTCGCGTCGGTGATGCGCTCGAAGAGGTACATCGGAAACGCGAGGCCCTGGTTCGCGAAGACCGAGAACGCGGACGTCATCTCGGCGAGCGTCACCTCGAAGGCGCCGAGCGCGACCGAAGGGTAAGGCGAGAGTTTCTGACGGATGCCGAGGCGATGCGCGGCCTCGATCACGTGCGAGCGGCCGACGAGCTCCGACACGCGCACGGCGGAGACGTTGTACGAGTACTCGAGCGCGCGGCGCATCGTGACGATGCCCCGGAAGCGGTTGTCGTAGTTCTGCGGCCGGTAGGGGGGCTGGCGCGGATCGAAGACGATCGAGATCGGGCCGTCGAAGACCGTGTCGGACGGCGTGTAGCCGGCCTCGAGCGCCGCGAGGTAGACGAACGGCTTGAAGGTCGAGCCGGCCTGGCGAAGCGCCTGCGTCGACCGGTTGAACTTCGAGCGCGTCCAGTCGTACCCGCCGACCATCGCGCGGACCGCGCCGGTCGCGTTTTCGATCACGAGCACCGCTCCCTCTTCCTTCGGGTCCTGCTCGAGCGACAGCGTCGGGGCGCCCTCCTTCTTCCGGTCGACCGTCACCGCGACCAGGTCGCCCCGGCGGAGGATCTTCGGGGCCTCCTTCGCGCCCGTCCACGCAAATCCGGTCGCGGAAAGCGGAAGGACTTCCTTGCCGACGCGTATCTCGGCCCCCGATTTCGACGTCGAGAGGACGACGCCACGCGCGGAGAGGGCTCCGGGGGCGGCGCCTTCCCACGACGGATCCACGAACGCGTCCAGGTCCGTGTAGCCCTCCGTGAGGAGGTTGCGCGGCGCGCGGAACGAGTGACGGCGAGCGAGACGTCGCAGGCCCCAGCCGAGCGCTTCCTCGGTCCAGCGCTGCAGCTCCGGATCGAGCGTCGATTCGATCTTCAGCCCTCGACGGTACAGCTCCTGCTCGCCGTACGTCCGTTCCAGGTAGCGGCGGATCTCCTCCGAGAAGTACGGGCCGACGATGGCCTCCTCCAGCGACGGCGCCGTCGGGAGCGGCTCGCCGTCGGCGGCGCGGCGCTCCTCCTCGGTGATGTAGCCCTCCGCGCGCATCCGCGACAGCGCGATCGCGCGGCGGCGCTTCGCCGAGGCGGTGCTGCGGAACGGCGACTGATCCTCCGGGCGCTGCACGATCCCGGCGAGCAGCGCCGCCTCCGCCAGAGTCAGGGACTTGATGCCCTTGCCGAAGTAGTAGCGCGATGCCGCTTCCACGCCGTAGTTGCCGTGACCGAAGTAGATCTCGTTCGCGTACATCGTGAGGATCTGTTCCTTGGAGTACCGGCGCTCGATCTCGAAGGCGACGAAGGCCTCGTTGATCTTCCGGGAGATCGTCTTCTTCGGAGAGAGGAAGATCGCCCGCGCGAGCTGCTGCGTCAGCGTGGAGCCTCCCTGAGCGAAGCTCTTCTGCTTGACGTTCGCGAGAAGCGCCGACGCGGTCCGCTGGACGTCGATCCCGCCGTGGCGGAAGAAGTTCTTGTCCTCCGTCGCGATGATGGCGTTGCGGAGAACGACGGGGATCTCGCCCCGCGAGACGAGGATCCGCCGCTCGATCGCGTAGCGCGCGATCGTGGATCCGTCGGTTCCGCGGATCTCGGTGATGATGTCGGGCCGGTAGGTCTCGAGCTCCGAGACGCGGGGTACGCGGATGAAGTTCGTCGCAGCCGCCCCCGCCACCGCGCCGAGAAGAATGGCGGCGACCAGGGGCGCGAGCGCGAAAAGAATTTTCCCCCGGTTCATCGTGTAGCGACCCCTCCAACCGCATTGTGAGGCATCGCGGAGCCGTATGCTATAAGCGGAGGTTCGTGAGCACGGTGCCTCCGATCGAGCCCGCGCCCGCGGGTCTCCCCGCGAACCGCGGCTGCTGGAAAAGCGCGCTCCTCGGTTGCGGCGGCGTCGCGATCCTCCTCGTCGCCGCCTTCGTCGGAATCGGTATCTACATCCAGAACAAACCCGCCGCCGTGACCGACCTCCTGATGGAGAGAATTCGATCCGGCTACGCCGAGGACGTCACCGAAGAGGACAAGACCGAGCTCGAAGGCGCCTACGCCGACTTCCGCCAGGCGCTCGAGGCCCGTCGCGTCAGCAAGGAGGACGTGGAACGGGTGCGGGACGCGGTCAAGCTCGGCGGGACGGTGGACCGGAGCGAGGTCCAGGAGCTCACCCGCGTCTTCCGGAAAGCCGCGGGAACTCCGACGCCGGCCGCGGAACCGGAGGACCCGACACCGGCCCCCGCCGCCGCGCCGTCGCCTTGAGCCCGCGACCCGGCCGCGACCCGAAGCCGCCCCGCCCGGGGGTCGACACCGCCAAGCCCGATTCGTGGCTCGATGCCCAGGCCCGCGCGGGCGGCCGTTTCGAGCTCCAGACCGACTTCACGCCCCAGGGCGACCAGGAGCAGGCGATCGAAAAGCTCGTCGCCGGGTTGAACGAAGGGCGGCGCGACCAGGTGCTCCTCGGCGTCACCGGCTCGGGAAAGACGTTCACGATGGCCAAGGTCATCGAAACGGTGAACCGTCCCGCGCTCGTCCTGTCCCACAACAAGACGCTCGCCGCGCAGCTCTACCAGGAGTTCCGGGCGTTCTTCCCCGGCAACGCGGTCGAGTACTTCGTCTCCTACTACGACTACTACCAGCCCGAGGCCTACATTCCCCAGAGCGACACGTACATCGAGAAGGAGACGTCCCGCAACGAGGAGATCGACAAGCTCCGGCTCTCCGCGTCGAAGGCCCTCTTCGAGCGGCGCGACGTGATCGTGGTCGCGTCGGTCTCGTGCATCTACGGCCTCGGGTCGCCCGAGTCGTACTACGACATGCTCGCCTACGTCGAGATCGGAGACCGGGCGGGCATGCGCGCGCTGCTCTCCCAGCTCGTCGAGATGCAGTACGAGAGGACCAACCTCGACCTCTCCCGCGGAACGTTCCGGGTCCGCGGGGACGTCCTCGAAATCCACCCGGCTTACGAAGACGTCGCCGTGCGGATCGAGTACTTCGGCGACGAGGTGGAGAAGATCACCCGGACCGACCCCCTGCGAGGCACCGCCCTTCAGAAAGTCGACCGCCTCGCGCTCTATCCGCGGACGTTCTATGCGACGCCGCGCGAGACGCTCGAGCGCGCGATCTCGTCGATTCGCGTCGAGCTCGACGCGCGCCTGGCGGAGCTCACCGCGGCGGGCCGGCTCCTCGAGGCCCAGCGGCTGCACCAGCGGACGATGTTCGACCTCGAGATGATCAAGGAGCTCGGCTACTGCAACGGCATCGAGAACTACTCCCGCCACCTCTCCGGCCGGCGCGCCGGCGAGCCGCCCCCGACTCTCATCGACTATTTCCCCCGCGACTTCCTCCTCGTCGTCGACGAGTCGCACGTCACGCTCCCGCAGGTGCGGGGGATGTACCACGGCGACCGGTCCCGGAAGGAAGTCCTCGTCGAGTACGGGTTCCGCCTCCCGTCCGCGCTCGACAATCGCCCGCTGACGTACGACGAGTTCGAGACGCGTGTGCACCAGATCGTCTACGTGAGCGCGACGCCCGGTCCCGAAGAGCTCAAGAAGACGGGGGGCGAGGTCGTCGAGCAGGTCATCCGGCCGACCGGCCTTCTCGACCCGCGCATCGAGGTTCGGCCGGTGAAGGGCCAGGTCGACGACCTCCTGGCCGTCGTGCGGGAGGCCGCCGCGAAGAGCCAGCGCGTCCTCGTCACGACCCTGACCAAGCGGATGGCGGAGGAGCTGACCAACTACTTCTCCGAGGTCGGGGTCCGCTGCCGGTACCTCCACTCGGATATCGAGACCCTCGACCGGGTCGCGATCCTGACCGACTTCCGGCGCGGCGTCTTCGACTGCCTGATCGGAATCAACCTCCTGCGCGAGGGGCTCGACCTGCCCGAGGTCGCGGTGGTCGCGATCCTCGATGCCGACAAGGAGGGATTCCTGAGGAGCGAGACGTCGCTCATCCAGACGGCGGGCCGCGCGGCGCGCAACCTCGAAGGCCGGGTGTACTTCTACGCCGACGCCGAAACGAAGTCGATGCGGCGCGCGATGGACGAGACCCTGCGCCGCCGGAAGATCCAGGAGGCCTACAACGTCCTCCACGGGATCGAGCCCGCGTCGATCGTCAAGGAGGTCAACTCGCCGCTCGTCCGCATGGCGAGCCTCGACTACTACGACTTGACGTCGCCCCTCTCGAGGCCGGACCTTCCGGACGCGCCTTCGATCGCGAAGCGCATCACGGAGCTCGAGAAGTCGATGAAGGCGGCGGCGAAGGAGCTCGATTTCGAGCGGGCCGCCG
>DASRPJ010000031.1:0-6921 GCA_035646435.1 Thermoanaerobaculia bacterium
GACGGCCACTGCGACTCCGACTCCTGCCCCGCCGACGTCGACTTCCACGCCCACTGCGACTTCGGTCCCCGCGACTCCGACTCCGACTTCGACACCCGTCCCACCGACGACGACTCCGACGCCGACTTCGACCCCCGTCCCGCCGACTTCGACCGCGACACCGACTTCGACCCCCATTCCACCGACGGCGACTCCGACGCGGACTTCGACCCCCGTCCCGCCGACGGCCACCGCGACGCCGACTTCGACCCCCGTTCCGCCGACGGCGACCCCGACCCGGACTCCGACTCCCATCCCGCCGACGGCGACTCCGACGCCCGGCGGCCCGTTCGCCACGGCAACGCCGACGCCGGTTCCCGCCCGCTGGTATCTGCACAACCGGCCGAGCCCGCCGACCGGCAGCACCATTTCCCAGGCGAACCTGCCGTTGAACAAAACGGCGCCGACCGCCGCGACGCTCTTCAACTACGACACGGATCGCGATGGCTTTCCCGGACGGCTCATCCAGAAGGGTTCGTCCGGCGTGGGCGAGACCGACATTTCGAAGTACCAGAACTGGATCTCGGATCCGCTCGCTTCCCCGCTGGCGGCCGGCGGCACCGTCAACGTGACCTTCTTCAGCGCGGTGAAGGATTTCGGGCAGAACAAGGCGGGCAGCGTGACGGTGTTCCTGAGGGACGCCAACGGAACGAGCGCCACGAACATCTGCAGCGGGACCCTGACGCTGTCCAACTGGCAGGGCGGATCGAGCACGTGGGTGAGCCGGACGGTCAGCTTCAACTGCGGCAGCTACACCATCCCCGCGGGGCGCCGGCTCGAGGTCAAGCTCGTCGTCGCCGCCGCCGCCGGTGACGACATGTGGTTTGCCTACGACACGACCAGCTACCCGAGTGAGGTCCGGCTTCCATAGCGGCCCTCGGGTTGCGATGCATAAAGCCCCGCTCTAGAATCTGCAGTCGGAGGCAGATTCCATGCGGACGACTCTCGATCTGGACGACGACGCTCTCCGGGCCGCCATGGAAGCCAGCGCCGGCCGGACGAAGACCGCGGTAATCAACGAGGCGCTACGAGATTATGCGCGGCGCCGGAAGCTGCGGCGGCTCCTGAAGTTCGAGGGTAAGCTGCGCTGGGAGGGGAAACTCGATTCCCTTCGCAAGCGGCGCGGACGGACTTGAAAGTCCTGATCGACACCTCCGTCTGGGCCGACTTCTTCAACGGATTCGCCTCGCCGCAAGAGAAAGATCTGGCGCGCTTGCTTGCGGGTGACGACGAAATCTGCACGTGCGGGGTCGTGGTCTCGGAAGTCTTCCAGGGTTTGCGGCGGGAGAAGGGGCGCGCGGAAGTCGAGCGACTTTTTCGTGAGCTCGTATTTCTGGAGCCCTCCGGGATCGACACCTACCTGAGAGCGGCGAACGTCTACAGAACCCTGCGCCGGCGGGGTGTCACGGTGCGCTCGACCATAGACTGCTTGATCGCGGTGATCGCGGACGAAAACGACTGCGACGTCCTCTCGCGAGACCGCGATCTCGGTGCGATCCTCGGAGCGGGTCTGGTCAGAGTCCGGCCCTGGCCCGGGGCGCTGCGATGACTCTCGTCTCCGGTTCGAAGCTCGGTCCCTACGAGATCCTCGGGCCGATCGGCTCGGGGGGGATGGGCGAGGTCTACCGGGCGAAGGACCCGCGCCTCGGCCGCGAGGTCGCGATCAAGGTCCTCCCCGCCTCCTTCTCCTCCGACGCCGATCGCCTCCGCCGCTTCGAGCAGGAGGCGCGCTCCGCGGGGATCCTCAACCACCCGAACATCACCGCCGTCCACGACATCGGCACGGTCGAAGGCGCGCCGTACATCGTGACGGAGCTCCTCGAAGGGGAGACGCTCCGGAGCCGGATGTCGGGCGGCGCCCTCGCGCCGCGGCGCGCCATCGACTACGCGCTCCAGATCGCGCACGGTCTGGCGGCCGCCCACGGGAAGGGGATCGTCCACCGCGATCTGAAGCCCGAGAACCTCTTCGTCACGAAGGACGAACGCGTCAAGATTCTCGACTTCGGGCTCGCGAAGCTCACGCAGCCGGATAGCGTCACCCTGCAGACGAACCTGCCGACGGCATCCGAAGGCACGGAGCCCGGAGTCGTGCTGGGGACCCTGGGATACATGTCGCCCGAACAGGTCCGAGGGCGGCCCGCGGACGCGCGCTCGGACATCTTCTCCTTCGGAGCGGTTCTGTACGAGATGCTGTCCGGACAGCGCGCGTTCCGGGGCGACAGCGCGGCGGACACGATGAGCGCGATCCTCCGGGAGGATCCGCCGGATCTCTCCACCACGAACCGGGCGATCGCGCCTGGACTCGATCGGATCGTCCGCCACTGCCTCGAAAAGAGCCCCGAGGCCCGTTTTCACTCCGCGCACGACCTCGCGTTCCACCTGGAGGCGCTCTCCGACTCTTCGGCTCCCGACGCCCGGGCCGTTCTCGCTCCCCGGCCGCGGAAGCTCCTGACGGCGCCCGCGCTGGTCGCCGCCGCGGCCATCGCGCTGCTGCTGGCACCCGCGGCATACTTCGCCGGGCTGCGTTCGCGCGGCGAGCATGCGGCACGGCCGGCGCGCTTTACGATCCCGCTCCCGCCCGGGACGACGTTCTCGCCCTCGGAGATCTCTCGAGGCGCCTCGATCTCGCCCGACGGGACTCGGGTCGTCATCGAGGCGTTCTCGGAAGGAAGGCGGCGCCTCTTCCTGCGCCCGATCGACTCGGAGAAGGCGGTCGTGCTGGAAGGCTCGGAAGACGCGTCGGCTCACTTCTGGTCGCCCGACGGCCGCTTCATCGCCTTCTTCGCCGGCGGCAAACTGAAAAAGATTCCCTCCGCGGGAGGGCCACCCGAAGAGATCTGCGGGGCGGTCTTCGAAACCATCGGCACATGGAACCGCGACGGGACGATCCTCTTCACGGGGATCGCTCCACTCGGCCTTTATCGGGTTTCGGACAAGGGAGGAAAGCCCGAGCGCGTCCTGACTCCCGAAGCCTCGGGACGCGACGCTCCGGCCATCTGGCCGCACTTCCTCCCGGACGGCCGGCGGTTCCTCTATCTTCAGCTCCAGGACGCCACCAAGGGCAACGCCGGAGGACGCGAGCTGCGCGTCGGTTCGCTCGATTCGAAGGAAATCCGCGCGATCGCGCGGATGGATTCCCGCGCCGAGTACTCCCCGACGGGTCATCTCGTCTCCGTCCGGGATGGCGTCCTCTTCGCCCAGCCGTTCGACGAAAAGAACGCCAGGCTTCATGGTGAACCGCAGCTCCTGTCGGAAAGCGTGGACTACTTCTACGGGCCGGGGAACGCCGCCTTTTCGGTCTCGAGTAACGGCGTTCTCGTGTTCGAGGCCGCGCCGGCGGCGTCGCGCCTCGTCTGGCTCGACAAGACGGGACGGGAGCTCGGCCAGCTCGGGCAAACGGCGGTCGTCAGGGGACTCCGGATCTCCCCGGACGGGTCGAGAGTCGCCGTCGACATCGCCGAGAAGCGAACCGGCACTTCCGATGTCTGGGTGTTCGAGGCAAACGGTGTTTCGACGCGGCTCCACTCCGACCCGGTGGACGAAATCTTGCCGGTCTGGTGGCCCGATGGGTCGAAGATCGTCTTCCGCTCGGATGCGAAGGGTCCCCCCGACATCCACGAGATGGCGCCGGGATCGGCGGCGAGCGAGCGGCCTCTGTACGAGGCAGAGGCCGTGCAGCAGCCGGAGGACATTTCGCAGGACGGGCGCATGCTCGTCTTCCTGAACGACGTTCAGTCGACGAGCGATCTCTGGCTCCTTCCGCTGCAGGGCGAGCGCAAGGCAGCTCCCTGGTTTCGATCGCGGTTCAAGGAAGCCAGCCCGCGCTTCTCACCGGACGGGCGATGGATCGCATACGAGTCCGACGAGTCGGGTAACCCCGAGATCTACGTGGCGCTTACGGAAGGCGCAGGCGAAAAGAGACGCCTCTCCACCGCGGGGGGAAGATACCCGCGCTGGCGGCGGGACGGGAAGGAGCTCTATTACGTCGCGCCCGACGGTTCGGTAATGGCCGTCCCCGTCCAGACAGGCTCCCGGCTCGAGGTGGGTTCCCCGATTCCGCTCTTCCGCCTGGAGTCGCAGATCAACGAGTACGACGTGGCTCCCGATGGATCCCGTTTTCTGGTGAGCCTTTCCGCGGAAAGGGTGCCCGAATCGCCGATCCGCGTGATGCTCGATTGGACGGCGGGCCTGACGCGACCGAAATGAGCGTCGCGCGGCGGCGGGGCGGATCGGCACGCATTCAATGGCGATTTTCGTGGTAACGTAAATACCATGAAAACAACCATCGATCGCGCCGGCAGACTGGTGGTCCCCAAGAGCATCCGCGAAGCGGCCGGAATCCTTCCCGGCTCGGAACTGACCATCCGGGTCGCCGATGGCCGCATCGAGATCGAGCCGGCGCCTCTGGAGGTCCGGCTCGTGAGGCGGGGGACCCTGACCGTGGCCGTCCCGCGCAAGCGCGTCGCGCCGTTGACGCCGGAGGTCGTCGGACGGACGCTCGACCGGCTCCGCCGGCGGGGTTCGGACGGGAGCGAGTGAGCGCTTTCCTGCTCGACAGCAGTTGCCTGGTCGCGGCGGTCTGCGCCTGGCACACGCATCACACCGCCACCCGCCGGGACATCGAGCGCCGCGCCGCGGCCGGGGAGAACCTCGTGCTCGCCGCGCATTCGCTCGCCGAGGCCTTCTCGGTCCTCACCCGGTTGCCGGAGCCCCATCGGCTGCGTCCCGAGGACGCCCTGGAGCTGATCGAGGCGAACTGGGGAGAGACGCGGTTGGTCGCCCTGACTGGATCCGACTACCGCTCGACCCTCCGCCGCTGCCGGGACTCCGGGATCGGCGGCGGCGCGGTCTACGATGCCCTCATCGCCGCGTGCGCGCGCAAGGCCCGGGTGGAAACGCTCGTGACCTGGGACCTCGCGGGCTTCGAGCGCTTTCTCGAGGACGAGCCGGCCGTTCGGACTCCGCGGGCGTGATGACTCCTCCGGGAGCGAAGTAGGCTCCTTCCCGAGATGATCGGCTCGACTGTCTCTCACTACCGGATCCTCGAGAAGCTGGGCGGCGGCGGCATGGGCGTGGTCTACAAGGCCGAGGACGTCAAGCTCGGCCGTCGCGTCGCGCTGAAGTTCCTGCCCGACGACGTCGGCGACGACCCGCAGGCGCTCGAACGGCTCCGGCGCGAAGCGCGGGCCGCGTCCGCTCTGGAGCACCCGAACATCTGCACGATTCACGACATCGACGAGGACGCGGGCCGCCACTTCATCGTGATGGAGCTCGTCGAGGGCGAGACGCTGGGCGACCGGTTGGTGACGAAGCCTCTCTCCCTCGGTGAGACGCTGGAGCTCGGCATCCAGATCGCCGACGCGCTCGACGCGGCGCACGGTCACGGGATCATCCACCGCGATATCAAGCCCGGGAACATCCTGATCACGAAGCGGGGCCAGGCGAAGCTGATGGACTTCGGCCTCGCCAAGCAGGCCGGACCCCCGGAAGCGGGCGGTTCCGCGATGGCGACCGCGATCGGGGAGCAGCCGCTGACGAGCCCCGGTTCGGCGATCGGCACCGTCGCCTACATGTCGCCCGAGCAGGCAAAGGGCGAGGAGCTCGATTCGCGCACCGACCTCTTCTCGTTCGGTGCCGTGCTGTACGAGATGGCCACGGGGAAGAAGCCCTTCTCCGGCACGACGACCGCGGTGATCTTCGACGGGATCCTGAACCGCGCACCGGCTTCGCCCGTGCGGTTGAACCCGGATCTTCCCGCAGAACTCGAGCGGATCGTCAACACGGCGCTCGAGAAGGACCGCGAGCTCCGGTACCAGACGGCGGCGGAGCTGAGAGCGGATCTGAAGCGCCTGAAGCGCGACTCGGAATCCGGGCGCGTCGCGGCGGCCGAGACCCCGGCGCCTTCGCCCCGTCGATCCCGGATCCCGGTCGTGATCGGCGGCGTCGTCGCGGTGCTCGCGCTGGCCGGCGTCGTGTGGTTCCTTTCGAACCGGGGAAGACCGAGCTCTCCGGGCAGCCGGCCGGAATCCCAGGTGTCGATTGCGGTCCTCCCGTTTCAGAACCTCGGCGCCGACAAGAGCGCCGACTTCCTGAAGCTCGCGCTCCCCGACGAGGTCGTGACGACGATGTCGTACGCGCCGGCGCTGGCGATCCGGCCGTTTGCCGCGACTCTGAAGTACGACAAGCCCGGCGTGGACCCGCAGACCGCGGGAAAGGAGCTCCGCGTCGACCGCGTCCTGACCGGTCACTACCGGAGCGATCCCAGTGGGCTTCAGGTGACTCTCGAAGTGGTGGACACCGACGCAAACCAGGTAGTCTGGCGCGATACCCTCTCCGGTTCCGCCACCGACCTCATCGGCCTGCAGCAGCAGATCACCGCCCGCCTGAACCAGGGGCTGCTTCCGCTTCTCGGCGCGACGTCGGCGGTCGAAGGCTCGACGCGACCGCGAAGTCCGGAAGCGTACGACCTGTACCTGCGGAGCGCGGCGCTCTCCCGGGACGTGAAACCGAACGCGGACGCCCTCGCCATGCTCGAGCGCGCCGTCGGCCTCGACCCCGACTACGCACCCGCGTGGAATGCCCTTGGCGACCGCTACTACTTCGACGCTCAGTACGGAAGCGGTGGAGCTCGGGCATTCGAGCGTGCCCGGACGGCGTTGGAACGCGCGCTCTCGCTCGATCCGAACCTGACCCTCGCGGTCACCCGTCTGATTCTCCTGCGAGTCGAAGGAGGGGACCTGAATGGAGCCTGGGACGAGGCGAGCCGAATGGTGAGTCGAAGGCCGGGCGATGCCGACGCCCACTTCACCCTGGGTTACATCCTGCGCTACGGGGGGCTCCTGGAAGAATCCGCGCGGGAGTGCGAAACCGCGCTCTCGCTCG
>DASRPJ010000032.1:0-5029 GCA_035646435.1 Thermoanaerobaculia bacterium
GCGGAACGCGGCTGAACACCGGCGTTTCGCGGCCCGGTTCCGGCCGGGCGGCAGGCGCCGGCGCGGCAGCGGGCGCGCGGCCGCCCAGGAGCTCCTCGACCTTCCGGAAGAGCTGGTGCGAGTCGAACGGCTTCGACACGATCGCGTCGCAGCCGAGGCGTTCCGCGCGGTCGCGATCGAAAGGCTCGAACGTGCCGGCGAGCAGGATGACGGGTATGCCGGCCGTGGCGGGGTTGCGCTTGATCGCTTCGCAGACTTCGTAACCGTTCTTTTCGGGCATCACGACGTCGGCGAGGATCAGGTCGGGCGGGTCATCGCGCACTCTCTCGAGCGCGAGCCGGCCGTTCGCGACGCACGTCAGTTGATAGTCCGCGTCCGAAAAGGTGAGCTCGACGACTTTCTGGATGGTCAGACTGTCGTCGGCGACGAGAATCTTCCTCGGCATGAGCTAGCGAACGGTACGCTCGCCCGCGCGGACTGTCAATTTGCCCATCTTTCTACGCCCGCGGCGCCGGGACTTCGGCCTCCTGACCCCACACGGCGGCGAGATACCGTCCCGGGGGGCGGCGGCCGAGCGCTCCGGCGAGGAAGCGGGACGCGGCGACCACCCCCGGCAGAGAGACCCCCGTCTCGACGCCGAGCCCCTCCAGGAGAAAGAGCAGGTCTTCGGTCGCGAGGTTGCCGGACGCGCCCGGCGCATAGGGACAGCCGCCGAGGCCGCCGGCCGAGGAATCGAACGTCCGGATTCCGCACTGGAGCCCGGCGTAGACGTTCGCGAGCGCGGTGCCGCGCGTGTCGTGCAGGTGCAGGGCGAGGATTTCGCGGGTGACGCCGGAGTCGTAGAGCGTTTCGACGACGTCGAACACGTCCGAAGGCGTCGCGACACCGATCGTGTCGCCGATCGAGATCTCGTCGACCGGCAGGTCGAGGAGCTTGTGCACGACTTCACGAACCGCCTCCGGCGAGATCTCGCCCTCGTAGGGGCAGCCGAATGCGGTCGAGACGTAGCCGCGCACCCGAATTCCCTCCTCCGCGGCGCGCGCGGCCACCGGCTGGAAGCGCTCGATCGACTCGTCGATGCCGGCGTGGATGTTGTGCCGGTTGAACGTCTCCGACGCCGCGGTGAAAACGGCGATCTCCCTCACGCCCGCGGCCATCGCGCGCTCGAGGCCGCGCAGATTCGGGACGAGCGCGGGGTAGCGAACGCCGCTCGCGCGATGGATCCGCGCGAAGACCTCCTCGGTCGCGGCGAGCTGGGGAACCGCGGCGGGCGAGACGAACGAGCCCACCTCGATCGCCGGCAGGCCCGCCTCGGTCAGGAGATCGACGAAGGCCGCCCGATCCTCGACCGAGAGCGCTTCCGGCTCGTTCTGCAGCCCGTCCCGCGGTCCGACTTCGTAGACCGTGACGCGCTGCGGAAGGTCGGGACGGTCGAACGGATACTCCTCTCGGTCCGCCATGCGGCGATTATCTCCCGCCCCGCCGCGTCACCGGATCTCCGCCAGCACCGCGCCCGCTTCCACGAGGTCGCCCTCAGCGTGGTCGAGCCTGGTGACGGTGCCGCTCGCGGGAGCCCGGATCGCGTGCTCCATCTTCATCGCCTCGAGCACGAGGACTACCTGGCCGGCTTCCACGACGTCCCCGGCGCGCACGAGAGTTTTCCGGATGCGGCCCGGCATCGGCGCCACGAGCCCCGTCCCGTGCTCGGCGGACGCCCCGGCCCTCCGCGTCGCGGCGCGGACGCGCTCCCGGCGGACCTCGAAGACCCGACCCGCCCGGCCGACGAAGACGCGGTCGCCGTCCCGAGCCGCGCGCACCGGCAGGAGCTCACCGCCGACCTCGATCGCGACGAGCTCGCCCGCCCGGCGCACGGCGCGGAAGGGGACCTTTCTTCCGTCGATCCACGCGAAGGAGGGATCTGACCCCCTCGCCATCAAATCGCGGGCAGCCGTTCGGCTGGGGGGGGCAGACCCCTCCAGCCGGACGTCGCGCGCCTCTCCGTCCGAGACGAGCCGCATCCCGCTCACGGAGGACCCTCGCCCGCGCGGAAGCGCTGAAGGGCGGACCAGGGGTCGGAGCCCGGCTGCTCGGCGCCGCCGGCGTCCCCCGACTCCGCGAGCGCGAGCGCGGCGGCGAGCCACACCTCGTCGGGAGCGGGCGGCCGGCCGGTACGGGCGAGCTTGCGCACGAGGTCGGTCGCGTACTCGCCCGATCGGAATTCCGGTGAATCGAGGACCGCCTCGAGGACCGGCGCGTTCGTCTCGACTCCGAGCACGCTCCACTCGGCGAGCGCGCGCCTTGCGCGCTCGATCGCGGCGGCGCGGTCCTCCGCGTGGACGACGAGCTTCGCGAGGAGGGGGTCGTACTCGAGGTTGACGACCGATCCCCTCTCGACGCCCGAGTCCACGCGCACCCCGGGCCCGGCCGGCTCGCTCCATCCGAGCAACGTTCCGGATCGCGGCAGAAACTCGACCGGATCCTCCGCGTAGAGCCGCAGCTCGATCGCGTGCCCTCGCGGCGCGACGCCGCCGTCGAGGAGCCCCCCGGGCAGGTCCGCCCCGCCGGCGACTTCGAGCTGCCATCGCACGAGGTCTACTCCGAGCGTCGCCTCGGTGATCGGGTGCTCGACCTGCAGGCGCGTGTTCATCTCCAGGAAGTAGAAGCGGCGGTCGGCGTCGAGCAGGAACTCGACCGTCCCCGCGCCCACGTACCCGACGGCCGCCGCCGCTTCGATCGCCGCCCGGCCCATCGCGCTCCGGAGCGCCGGGTCGAGGGCGGGGCTCGGCGTCTCCTCCACGATCTTCTGGTGCCGCCTCTGAACGCTGCACTCCCGCTCGAAGAGGTGGACGACGTGGCCGCTCCGGTCGCCGAAGACCTGAAACTCCACGTGCCGCGCGGGCTCGAGGTGCTTCTCGAGGTACACGGCGTCGTCCCCGAACGCCGCCGCCGCGATGCGCCGCGCCTCGGCGAGCGCCGCCGGGAGCTCCCCCGCGCTCCCGACGAGGGCCATTCCCTTCCCGCCGCCGCCCGCGGAGGCCTTCACGATCACGGGGAACCCGAGCCGCGCGGCCTCGGCGGCGAGGCCGGCGTTGTCCGAGCCGCGCTCCGAGCCCGGGACGACCGGGACGCCGGCGTCGCGCATCCGGGCGCGCGAGCGGACCTTGTCGCCCATCTCCTCGATCGCGGACGCCGTCGGCCCGACCCAGACGAGGCCCGCGTCTTCCACGGCGCGCGCGAACTCCGCGTTCTCGGCGAGAAACCCGTATCCCGGATGGATCGCGTCGGCGCCCGCGCTTTTCGCGGCGTGGAGGATCTTCGGTATCGACAGGTAGGTGACGGCGGCCGGGCCGGCCCCCAGTGGAAACGCGCGGTCCGCCCGCTCGACGTGGACCGCCGCGGCGTCGTCTTCGGCGAACACCGCGACGGTACCGATCCCCATCTCGCGGGCGGTGCGGAACACGCGGACCGCGATCTCGCCGCGGTTCGCCACGAGGAGGTGCCGGATCGGCTGCCGGGCGCGGGACGACAAGGAAACTAGTTCCTTCCGCGCTTCCCGCTCTCCCAGTCCTCCCACAGCGAGTAAGTCTTCATCTGCTGGGCGAGGCCGCTCTTCGCGAGGAGCTTCTCGACCTCGGCGCGCGACTGCCTCGGCGCGAGCCGCGTCGGGGCGTTGGCGATCCCGAGGACGGCGACGGCGGCGACGGCCGCGTTCTGCCTGGCCTGCGCGATGTCGACTTTGTCGAAGGTGTCCGACTCGGCGTGGTAGTCGGGAAGGTATTTTTCCGTTTCCTGGTTCGCGATCAGGTTCGGCACCCCTTCGAGCAGAAAGTCGAAGTTGTCCGTCCCGAGGATCGCCTGGTCGTCCATCCCCGCGGCCCCCCAGCCTGCGACGGGCGACAGCGCGCGAGAGAGAGCGGGCTTGATCTCCGGACGCCCGTTGGTGAAGTACCCGAGAACCTTGCCGTCCCCGATGTCGTGGATGAGCGCCGCCACGTGCTTGTCCATCTCCGCCTTGTGAGCGGCGACGTAGCCGCGCGATCCGAGGAGACCGGTCTCCTCTCCCGTGAAGAGGACGAAGCGCACCGTCCGTTTCGGCCGGGGTCCGGCGGCGATCGCGCGAGCGACCTCGATGACGAGGGCGCAGTTGACGCCATTGTCGAGCGCGCCCGTCCCGAGGTCCCACGAGTCGAGGTGCGCGCCGAGGAGGACGACCTCGTCGGGTTTCTCCGAGCCGCGGATGTCGGCGACGACGTTCTGCGGCTTCCACGCGCCGCCCACGCGGTTCTGAATGTCGAGAGAGACTCTCACGTCGCGCCCCTTCTCGAGCAGCCGAGCGAGGCGAAGGCCGTCTTCCCGCGCGACCTGGACCATGGGGGTCCGAACCATCGTCCCGTCGAACGTGATCGTGTGGCGGTAGAGAAGACCGCGCGGACGAGTCGAGAGGAAAAGAACCGCTGCGGCGCCGCTCTCCGCCGCGGACCGGGCGAGCTCGGGCCCCGCGAGGTATTCGGCAAACAGGTCCTCGAAGGACCGCATCGGCTTCGAACGGACGAGCGCGATCGCGGCGTTCGCCTTGTCGCCGAGCCGGGCGAAGTCCGCGGCCCGCCCCTCACCGGCGTCGACGAGCGCGGCCGTCAGCTCGCCGCCGGTGGAAGGCGCCATCGCGAACGAGATCACGCGCAGCGGGAACGCCACGGGTGAGAGCGCCGCGCCGACCGCGCGCCCCCCCTCCCACCGGGACGGGGCGTCGTAGGCTTCGAGCCCGCCGCCGTCCACGCCGGCGCGCTTCAGGGACGCGAGCCCCCACGCGATGGCCTGCTCGTAGGCGTCGCTTCCCGTCGTGCGGCCGCCGATCTCATCGGTCAGGAACCGCAGGTCCGACTCGAGGCGCGACCGCGGCGAGAGGACCTCGGCCGCGATCGCCGGCATCGGCATCGCCGCGGCTCGAGGAGCCGTTTTCGGGGCGGGCGACTGCGCCGTCAGCGCGGCGATCGCCGCTATGCCGACGAGGATCAAACGGCGAGCGTCG
>DASRPJ010000033.1:0-6687 GCA_035646435.1 Thermoanaerobaculia bacterium
CCTTCGAGAGATCATTTCTAAGTCCTCATTCGTGCGGTTGCGATTGGGCCTGCGTGGAGGGCCGGAAGAGGTCGAGTCTCATGAAACCGGGCGCCTCCCGACGCGCCGAGAAGCCCGACACTCCGGCCAGTGCCGTGTCGAGGTCGGAGCGGGCGATCCAGTAGTCGCGCTGCCCGAGGACGAGCTCGCGCTCGGCGCTCGCCAGGTTCTGGCGTGCGCGGATGAGCTCGAACACCCCGCGGAGCATGGCGTTGTACTCGAGCTGCGTGAGGGCGAGGATTCGGGCCCGACGCGGAACGATCACGTCGCGCAGGTACTGGGCTCGGGCCCGGGCTTCCAGGAGGCGTTCGCGCGCGGAGCGGACTTCGGATCGCGCATTTACGGTCAGGGCCGCATACCTCTGCTGGGCCTGCCGGAGAAGAGCGGCGGCGCGAGCCCTCCGCGCCTCTCCGCGGTTGAAGATGGGGATTGGAATCGAGAGCGCGGGCCCCGTCGTCGACCTCCCCTCCGGCTCGCGCTCCCGGTGGACGCCGACCGTGACTTCATCCCACACCTCCCAGCGCGCGAGGGGACCCTGTCGCTCGGCCGCTTCGATCTCCCGCCGCGTTACCTGAAGGTCCAGTCGGTCGCTGAGCGCTTTATCCTCGATCCCCTCGAGAGCGATCTCCTGTTCGGGAATCGGCGCGAACTCGTCCGGAAGATCGAGGGTCGTCGTCGAGTCAACGAGGCCGAGGTCGGAGATCACGCGCTCCCGTGTCTGAAGCTCCTCGAGCTCGGCGCGGGCGAGATCGAGCTTTGCCTGCTCGTAAACAGCCTGCTCGTTCTCGAGGTCGAGGTCGGAAATGTTGCCGGCCGTGTGCTGCCGCCGGGCGAGGTCGGTCGATGCGGCCGCAGCATCCGTAATGACACGCTGCCGGGCGAGCACGAGGCGTGCGGCCTGGAGGTCGTAGTAGTCAGAGCGCACTTCGGCGGCGAAATGGACGACGGCGCCGGTAACGCGCAGCTTGGAGGCCTCGAAGAGCGCCAGCCCAAAACGCCGGCGCGCCGGCAGTCGGAAGAGATCGAAGAGAGTTTGCGTGACGGCGATCTCGAATGGGTTCTTCGGATCACCGGGAAAACGAATTTCCCCGTCGAGGATCGGATTCCGGACGGTGATTGCCTCGATCAAATCCGCTCGCGCGACCCCGAGTTCGGCGAGCTCCGCCTGCAGGTCCCTGTTGTTTCGCAATGCGATCTCGACGGCGCGATCGGCGGTTAACTTCCCGTCGAGGAGCGGCCGAACAGCGTCGTCGGAGGTCGGAGCCTCGCCGCTCGTCTGCAGCACGACGGGGTGGCCGGTCCGCAAGGCGACGGCCTTCTCGACCTCGCCGAACCCCGCGTCGCGCGGAACGGATGAGCAGCCCGTGAGGAAGGCGGCCCCCAACAGCAGCGCGAGAGATTTCATTGGGTTCCTCCACCGGGATGGACGTGCCTGCTCGGAGTCGGGACCGGCGTCGCAGCCGGCTTCCTCGGGCCGGGCCCTGGCGTCGGGGTCGCCGCAGGCATCGAGCCGTGACCCATGCCCTCATGTCCCGACGTCGCCGGCTGGGCCCTCGGGGCCGATTCCCGTCCGGCGTCGATCTGAACGTACGAGCCGGTGCCATGCGCCCCGTGTCCTCCCGATCCCATCTGTGCCGCCATCTCCGCGGAGCGCTTCGCATCCATCTGCGACGTCACCGCCGGAGAGTCGAGCGGATCCGGCTGGAGCGTCGCGGCCGGCTGGCCGGGACTGGCCACCGCGGCTTTCGGGAGGGGCTCGGTCCGAGCACTCGCCGTCGTGTCGGCGGGAGCCGGGTGTGCGCTGCCGTGCCCCGCGTATCCGGCCGGTCCCGTGGCTGGTTGGGAAGCGCCGGGCCGCCGAGCGGGAGAGCCGTGCTGCATTACGGCGTGTGAGGGTGGGTGGACCGTGGAACCGGAAGACGCCGGCCCATGGTGCATCCCCGCATGTGGCGACGCTCCGCGCGCCGTCGCTCCGAGCATCGCGTGGCCCTCGTGCGCCGCCGCTTCCTCGTTTCCGGGCCTGTCCATCCCCGCCTGTCCAGCGTGCCCGGCCCCCGGTTGTTCCGAGTGTGCATGGCCGCCCGGCGCGGTGGAGGGAGAAACCGCGCCGTGTCCCTGCGCCGCCTCCCCGACGGGAATCCCTTTGCTCTGCGCTTCCTCGAAAGCAGCCGCGCTGCGGCTCGCGACGGTCTCTTTTCCACCGCCGAGGAGAGCAACCAATGCGATGACCAGACCCGCGACGACTGCCAGAAGAATCGCGACGATCAACGCGGACCAGCCGGAATCCGGTCGCGATTGCGGGATGGAGGCCGCCAGAACAGGTCGAGATCTTCGTGTTCGGAAAATCATCTCGGTCTCCTCGAACGACAAAAAGCTTCGCTCGGCGCGCACGGGCGCCGGGCAGAGAAAGTTCGTGTCGAAGAGGAGCTAGAGGCGGAGGATGTCGGAACTTCCGCCGGGCGGCGGCGAGAGGTCGGCCGATTCGGGAATCACCCGCACCGGCTTCCGATCGAGAGTGAGAACGAACGAGCCGCTTACAGGAACTGCCGGGACGGCGAGGTCCAGGTGGAGCGCGGTGCCGGCCGCTCCACCCTTTGCAAGAAGGACGTGACCCCCGCAGCCTTCATGTGCGCTCTGGGAAGGTTGGCTTCCCGGCTCCGCGCCGTGACCGGCGCAGTGGGACGGAGCGGCGCTGACAGGAGCGACTTCCGCGGCCACGCATCGGAGCTCGCAGAGGCTGACGATGGTCGGGACGGCCCCGATCAGAACCGCGAGCAGAACAGCCGGGCCGATTTTGCTCATTGCACCCGGATGATAGCGGAACTAGGGGGGCGCCGTCGGACGCTGCCCGGCCTGCTTGCGCCGCCCATAGGGAGTCAGGCCCCACGGCTTATACACGGGGAGCGCCAGTGGCACGAGCAGAAGCACCAGCCTCCACCGCCGTGCGCGACGAGCTCGATTCCCGCCTGGCGGAGATCCGCGCCGGAAAAACTCGTCTGTGCCGCCGCCTCGGCGGCGTAGCCGATCAGCTTCAACTTGATCACCAGGACGATGGTGGAAACGACGGTAATCACGAGCTTCACGACGACCCAGTAGTGCCGGAACAGTCCCCACGAGGTGCCCAGTGACTGAACGAGGCCGGTCAGGAGCGCCGCGAAGGCCAGCGGAACGATGACGAACCACGCGCGCCGATCCAGGCAACCGAGGACCCGATATGGGCGGTGAGCGCGAACTTGCGAAGGCGAGGGGTCATGGGTCGGAAGGATCAGAGCCCGCGATTCCGGGCTACAGCTCGACGAAAACGTCCTCGCCCTGCACTTCGACGGGATAGGCCTCGGTATCCGTCGCCCAGGGCGTGTCCTGGTAGACCTTGCCGGTGCGCACGTCGAAGTGCGCGGCGTGCCACGGGCACGTGAGCAGGTAAGGGCTCCCGGCGGCGCCGAGCTCGCCCATGTGGAGCGGAGCGCCGCGGTGGGTGCAGGAGTCGTTCATCGCGTAGATCGCTCCGTCGATCTTCGTGAGCAGGACCGTGCGGCCCTCGTGCTCGCGCATCGTCATGCCGCCCTCGGGGACGTCCGACACGGTCGCCAGCTTCACTTTCGCCACGACATGCCGCCTATGGGCCGCCCACTGCTCCCGCGTAGAGCCGATGGAAGTGGTGGACGCCGCTCTCGCGCCGGACCGAGAAGCGGCCGGTTTCGTACGTCCGCGACCGGAGGCCCTTCTGCACCGCCTCGCAGATCGCGATGTCCTCGCGCTGGATCTCGTCGGAGAACTCGATCGTCTGCCGGATCGTCTCGGCGACGCCGGGCTGCTCCGGGTCCCGGAGGAACCACTCGAACACGGTCAGTGTCCGATCGAGCCCGAGCGGGACGATCAGGTTCGTCGAGTAGTTGTCCGGGTACACGTTCAGCATCAGGTTCGGATAGATCCAGTAGTAGAGCGCGTCGCCTTCGTCGTAACGCGGGTCCCGCCGGATCCGGGCGTCGGCGCGCTCCTTGATCGGCGCGCGCTGGAGCGAGTAAGCGCCGCGCGTCTCGGTCTCGTAGCGCGCGTAGTCGAGCTCTCTCATCAGGCCGGGGTGGACGATCGGGATGTGGTACCCCTCGAGATAGTTGTCGACATACACCTTCCAGTTGCACTCGACGGTCCAGTCCTTGCGCGCCGCGAGCCGCATCTCTTCGAGCCCCCGACCGGCGAGAGTCGCCGGCAGGTCCTCCAGAGTTTCGGAGAGCGGAGGCGCGTCGGCGTCGAGGTTGACGAAGACGAGGCCGAGCCACGTCTCGACGCGGAACCCCGGAAGAGCGACCGACTCCCGATCGAAGTCCGCCACTCCGTCGAACTCGGGCGTGTTCATCAGGCGGCCGTCGAGCGCATAGCTCCAGCCGTGATACCCGCAGCGGAACGCGCCGCACGTCCCCTCGCCCCTGGCGACCGGGCCGGCGCGATGGCGGCACACGTTCGACAGCGCGCGCACGCGCCCGTCGGTTCCCCGCACGACGAGAAGGGGCTCGCCGGCGACCTCCGCCGTGAAGTAGGACCCCGGCGCCGCGACCTGTTCCTCCCGGCCAACGAGCTGCCAGGTGCGCGCGAAGATCGCGTCGCGCTCTGCCGCCAGGGAAGACGGGTCCGTGTAGCAAGCCGACGGAATCGTGGCGGCGTGAGAGAGCCGTTCGTCGACCGTAATCCGTTCCACGGTGCGCAGTCTAATTCCCGAAAGGGCTGGCTCGCTCCAAAGAGGGGTCAGGTCTCCACTTGCCACTTTGCCCCCGCAAAGTGGCAAGACCATTTCGGCAGAACCGGTTGGTACGGTGATCAGTGAAGACCTGACCCCACAAAGATTTCAAAGCTCGATCTGCGCTCCGAGCTCGATGACGCGGTTGGGCGGTAGCCGGAAGAACTCCATGGCGCTCGTCGAGTTGCGGGACATCAGGACGAAGAGCTTCTCGCGCCACACGGGCATGCCGAGGGCGCCTTTCGCGATCAAGGTCTCGCGGCCGAGGAAGAACGTCGTGTCCATCATGTCGAACTTGCGGCCCTCGATCTCGACGTCTCTCAAGGCTCTCGGGACGTCCGGGTCCTGCATGAACCCGAAGCGCAGATTGATGCGGAGAAAGCCCTCTTTCAGGGGCTCGAGCCGGACGCGGTCCCGCCGCGAGACGAACGGAGTCGTCGCCGTCTCCACGCTCAGAAAGACGATCCGCTCGTGAAGGGCCTTGTTGTGACGGAGGTTGTGGAGGAGAGCGGGCGGCGTCCCCGAGCTGACGCGATCCATGAAGATCGCCGTGCCCGGGACCCGGAGGCGCGGTTTGCGCGCCACGCCGTCGAGAAACGTGTCGAGCGGCAGCGTGTCCGCTTCGAGGCGCTTCGCGAGGATCTTCCGGCCGCGCCGCCACGTGGTCATGAGGATGAAGGTGACGGCGGCCGCCGCGAGCGAGACCCATCCCCCCCGCGGGATCTTTGCGAAGTTCGCCGCCACGAAAACCGAGTCGATCGCGAGGAAGAACGCCGTCAGTAGGAACGCCTTACCCGCGCTCCACCCGAGGAGCTTCCTGGTGACGGGATAGGCGAGGAGGGTCGTGACCGCCATCGCGAGCGCGATCGAGACGCCGTACGCGTCCGCGAGGAGGGTCGAAGTCGGGAACAGGATGATGACCGCAATGGTCCCGAGCATCCCGACCCAGCTGATCCCGGAAATGTAGATCTGTCCCATTTCCGCCGACGAGGTGTGGCGGATCATGACCCGGGGCAGATAGCTCAGCTGGACCGCTTGGCGGGTGAGGGAGAAGGCGCCCGAAATGACGGCCTGCGCCGCAATGAGCGCGGCCGCCGTCGCGAGCACGGCGAGCGGGACGACGGCCCAGGGGGGCGCGAGGAGATAGAACGGGTTGCGAACCGCGTCCGGGCTCTCGAGCAGGAGCGCGCCCTGTCCGAAGTAGTTGAGGAGGAGCGCCGGGAGCACGATCGCGAGCCAGTCCACCTGCATGGCGCGCCTCCCGAAGCGTCCCATGTCCGCATAGAGGGCTTCCGCGCCGGTCGCCACGAGAAAGACCGCCCCGAGGACGAAGAAGCCCGCCGCTCCGTTCCGCGAGAAGAACGAGGCGGCGTGGCGGGGATCGAGGGCGGCGAGCACGGTCGGCCGCGTCACGATCGCCGCGAGGCCGAGTCCCGCGATCGTGACGAACCAGACCGCCATGACCGCGCCGAACGCGCGGCCAACCCGAACGGTGCCGCGCCGCTGGAAGACGAAAAGAAACAGGAGGAGCGCGAGCGAGACGGGCATGACGAGCTTCTTCGCCTCGGGCGACACGAGCTCGAAGCCCTCCACGGCCGCGAGCACGGAGATCGCGGGAGTCATGATCCCGTCTCCGTAGAAGAGCGCGACGCCGAGGACTCCGAGGAGGATGACCGTCGAGCGCACGCCGGGTATGGAGCGTCCCTCCGGGCGGACGAGCTCGAGAAGCGCGAGGATCCCGCCCTCTCCCCGGTTGTCGAGGCGGAGGATCCACCCGTGATATTTCACGCCGACGAGCAGGACGAGCGTCCAGAAGATGAGGGAGAGGACGCCCAGCACGTTTTCGGGGGCGAGGGGAGCCGCGTGGCCGCCGGAGAAGCAGACGCGCAGCGCGTAGAGCGGGCTCGTTCCGA
>DASRPJ010000034.1:0-2148 GCA_035646435.1 Thermoanaerobaculia bacterium
CCGAGAAGGTAGTAGTAATTGACGCGGAGGATCATGAGCGCGACCGTCGTCGCCGCCGCCATGATCAGCATCACGAAGGCGAGCCCGAGGGCGTACGACGTCATCTTCTGCGAAATGGCATCCGTGACGTCCGTGCCGCCCGGCCGGCGGCGGCGCGCGAAAAGGCCCTCGATGACCCGCCCGAACTTTTCGCGGTCCTTCAGCATGAAGAACGTGAGGAAGGGGACGGCTGCGGCGTAGAGCACGAACGTGAGCGTCGCCCCGATCCGCTCGAGGAACACCCGGGTCGTGGCGAGCGGCGACTCCGAGATCTTCACTTCCCGCACGCCCCGCGCGTCCTGCGGGAGCATGCTCCCCATCCTCTCGCGGAGTCGATCGATGTTGTCCATGACCTTCGCGACGAGGTCGCGAATCTTGAGCTGGTAGCGGGGGAGTTGCTCGTAGAGCTCGTTGAATTGCGCGGTGACGTTGATGACGAGCAGGACCACCGCGCCGATGAGGAGGAACATGAGCAGCATGATGGAGAGGACGCGGGGCACCCCGGCGCGCTCCAGGAGCGACACGAAAGGCCGCATCGCAAACGCGAGGAAGAGCGCGAAGGCCATCGTCACGAAGAGGTGGCGGCCGTAGTAGAGCAGGGCGACGGCGGCCGCGGTCGACACGATCGCGAGGCCCGCCGCGCGCGGGGGGCGCGCCTCCTCGGGTAGCGGCGAAGGGGTCAAAAAAGCCCCCTCGGAGGGAGGGGGCTTCGGAGAGGCTTCTCGGGCTTCCCGGCTCACACGCCAGAGACTAGCGTGACCACGATCAAAGCGCGCCGGTTTTTCGCACGGCCCTCTTCGGTCTGGTTGTCGTACGCGGGCTCGGCGGAACCCCGTCCTTCGGTCGTGATCCGGGCCGGGTCGATCCCGTGGCGCGTGACGAGGTACTCCCGGGCGGCGGCGGCGCGGCGGCGCGAGATGTCCAGGTTCGACTCCTCGCTCCCCACGTTGTCGGAGTAGCCCGTGATCACGACCGTCGCGTTCAGGTCGTTCCGCATGCGGAGCGCCACCCCGTCCAGGATGGCCTTGGCGATGTTCGTCAGGCGCGCGCTTCCCGCGTCGAAGTAGATCTCGTCGGTCGTCGTCGTCGGCCCGGGCGCCGGCGGCGGGACCGGAACCTCCACGACTTCCTCGACGACCGGGGGCGGCGGGGGCGGAACGACGACCGGCGGCGGCGGGGGAGGAGGCCACGGCGCGTACGTGATCCCGACCAGGCCTCCGATGGGCGCCGGGCCCCAGCCGGACTGCGTGATCATGTCGATGTTCGCGTTCAGCGCGGCCGACACGGCCACGCCGGAGTGGCCGAGCCAGAAACGCGCCCCGGCATAGAGGAGGGAGTAATCCTCCTCGGCGAAGTCACCGCCGTCCAGGATGTTCCGGTCGAGCTCGCCGATGATGTGGAGGAGGGGCACGATCGGGACGTCCACTCCGAGCCCGATCCGGAAGCGGTTCGACGTGCGGATGTCCTGATCGTGACGGCCCGAAAGGGTGTAGCTGCCCATCGCGGTGAAGATGCCCTTCGTGAGGACGGCGCCCCACTCCCAGTCGGCGCGCCGGGAGTTGATCTCGTCGGCGACGAAGCCCTGCTCGTCCTGGCGAATCGTGGCGTTGCTCACCGGGATGTGTCCGGCGAGGAAGAACGCGAGTGCGAGGTCGGGGTCGGCCTCGGACACGAGGGCCACCTTCGTGCCGACGCGGACCTTCCGCGGCTCGTTCCGCACGAAGCCGTCGAACTTCTGGATGCCGTTGACGACGCCGCCCTGCCACCCTCCGCGCGATTCGTAGCGCTCGACGCCCGCGCTCGCGAAGATCGACCACCGGTTCATCAGCCCGTAACCAATCGAGCCCGTGCCGGCGAAGTGGTTGTAGAGGCGAGACTCGTACGGCGGGTCGGCGGGCAGGTCGCCCGCGACGAGCCGTTCCAGCCACCCGTATAGCCCGAGCGTCAGCTGCCCGGACCGCGGCGTGTGGGCCGTCGGCATCGTGAAGAGCCCGATGTCACCCTGGTTGTTGGGAGCGATCTGCGCGAAGGCGGCCCCGCCGGCCACAGAGAGAGAGAGAAGGACGGCGAGTAGCGCGGAACGCTTTGCCATCATGAATGCTCCTTTCG
>DASRPJ010000035.1:0-12200 GCA_035646435.1 Thermoanaerobaculia bacterium
TTTTCGAGCGGGAGCCTCGTGGACGCCATCCGCGCCTCGATCGCGATCCCCTACGTGTTCCGGCCGTGGAGGGTCGGCGACCGGCTTTTCGTCGACGGGTTCCTGTGCGATCCGATGCCGGTCGGAGTGGCGATCAAGCACGGCGCCAACGTGATCGTGACGCTCGGCTTCGAAAGCCCGTACCAGCACCGCGTCACCTCGGTGCTGAAGTTCGCTTTTCAGCTGTCGAGCATCATGTCGAACAACCTGCTCCGAGCGAACTACGCCTTCCACAATCTCGCGCACCACACGGAGATCCTCCCGATCATTCCGCAGTTTCGCGAGCGCATCAGCCTCTTCGACACGGACAAGATCCCTTACGTCATCGAGGAGGGGGAGCGCGCCGCGGAAAGGGAGCTGCCCTATCTCCGGCGCCTGCTGGGGATGACGAATCCCTGATGGGGTCGGACTCGGCGGAGTCTCCGCCCCCGGTCTCCCGATCCCGGCCCGCGCCCGCCGGCGGCCGGATTCTCGTCGTCGACGACAACGAGATGAATCGGGACCTCCTCTCGCGGCGTCTGCGCCAGCAGGGTCACACGGTCTCGATCGCCGAGAACGGCCGCCAGGCGCTCGAAAAAATCGGAGCCGAAGAGCTCGACCTCGTGATGCTCGACATCATGATGCCGGAGCTCGACGGGTATCAGGTCCTCGAGAAGATGCGGGCGGACGGCACGCTCGAACGTCTGCCCGTCGTCATGATCTCCGCGGTGACCGAGATCGAGAGCGTCGTGCGATGCATCGAGATGGGCGCGACCGACTACCTCCCGAAGCCCTTCAACACCGTTCTCCTGAAGGCGCGCGTCGGCGCGACCCTCGAGAAGAAGCGGCTGCGCGACAGGGAGAGGCTCTGGGCCGAGAGCATGGAGCGCGAGCTCGAGATCGGGCGGCAGATCCAGCGGAGCTTCCTGCCGGAGGAGCTCCCGCAGCCGCCCGGGTGGGAGATCGCCGCGAAGTTCGAGCCGGCGCGGCAGGTGGCCGGAGACTTCTACGACGCCTTCCCGCTCGCCGGCGGGACGCGCGTCGGTCTCGTCCTCGCGGACGTCTGCGACAAGGGGGTCGGCGCGGCTCTCTTCATGGCGCTGTTCCGCAGCCTCGTCCGCGCTTTCTCCGAACGGGAGTACACGGCGGCCTCCTCCGACCCGGATCCGGACGCCGCTCGCGTCCTGTCGACGATCCTTTCGACGAACGACTACATCGCGAAGACGCACGGCCGCTCGAACATGTTCGCGACGCTCTTTTTCGGCGTTCTCGACCCGGCCGGCGGGGGTCTCACGTGGGTCAACGCCGGTCACGAGGCGCCCGTCGTCTTCGGCCCGGCCGGGACCACCGCGCGCCTGGCGCCGACCGGGCCCGCGCTCGGGATGATGCCGGACATGAAGTTCGAGGCGCGGACGGCGCTTCTCTCGCCGGGAGAGATCCTCTTCGCGTTCACGGACGGGGTCACCGAAGCACGGGACGCCGCGGGACGTCAGTTCTCGGAAGAGCGGCTCCTCGCTCTCGTCGCGGAGGGCAGTCCCTCCGCCGCCGCGTTCCTGGACGCGGTGCTCCTGGCGGTAACCGCCCACGCGGCCGGGGTCGAACGATCGGACGACATCACGATGCTCGCGGCGCGGCGCACGCTGAAATAGGCTGCGCCCATGAGATTCCTCCTTCGAATCCTCGCCACCGCCGGCGCGCTCTGGATCGCCACGCAGATCGTTCCCGGAGTCACGCACACCGGGCCGTGGACGTCGCTCCTTCTCGTCGCGATCGTGTTCGGGCTCCTGAACGCGGTCGTGCGCCCGCTCCTGAAGCTGCTGACGTGCCCGCTGATCCTCCTGACTCTCGGTCTCTTCACGTTCGTCATAAACGCGTTGATGCTCTGGTTGACGAGCGCCATCTCCGGAAACTTCGGTCTCGGCTTTCACGTCTCCGGCTTCATCCCGGCCTTTCTCGGCGCCCTCGTCGTCACCGTCGTGAGCGTCCTGGTCTCCGTGATCCTGCGCGACCGCGACTAGGGGTCAGGCCTGAATCTCTGCGTCGGACCGCGACTGAGGGGACCGCGACTGAGGGTCGGGACCGCGACTGAGGGTCTGACCTGAATTCAGCCCTGACCTGAATTCAGGCCTGACCCCACAGGTGAGCGATCGAGTTCGCGTAGTAGCGCAGCAGGGGGAGCTCTTCGGGGCGCGCGGTGAAGAGGCCGTCCTTCTCGTCGACGAGGCGGCGGAGGGTGAGCATCCGCAGGCCGACGACGATGGCGTAGTCCTGGTCCTTGCGCGGGACGTAGACGTGGGCGCCCCGTGCGGCGAGGCCGCGCAGGAGCGCCAGGACCTCCGCCTTCAGCTCGAGCTCCGAGCGGGCGCGCTCCGGATCGCGCACGAATACCGTCGCGACGAGCGGGACGGGCACGACCGGGATCACTTTCCCGATGGCGGACATGAGCTCGCGTCCGAGCTCTTCCACGCGCGCGATCCGCGCCTCCTTGCTGAGCGCCCCGAAGTCGACTCCACGCGCCCTCGCGTACTCGCGAAGCGAGACGGGGGAGCCGAAGTCCACGCACGCGTACCCGAACCGGTGCCATTTGCTGCGCGCCATGAGGGACAGGTTCCGCAGAACGAACCTCACCGCGTTCGAGAGCGACCGGCCCCCCTTCGGCCGCGGGTGCGCGGTGTCGAGCTCCACCAAGAAGCTTCGGTCCTCGAACACCCGGTCGTAGTTGATCCCGACGGGGATGAAGGCGATGTCTCGCCCCGCCGGGTCGAAGGAGCGGACCATGTAGTCGAGGATCCCGAGCTTCGGCGCCCTCAGTGTCCCTTCGCGCGAGAGCCCTCCTTCCGGGAAAACCGCCTGCGTGACTCCGGCCGCCGTCGCCATCGCGACGTACCGCTCGAGCACCTTCCGGTAGAGGGGGTCCTTCGAGTTCCTCCGGACGAAGTAGGCGCCCATGGAGCGGATGAGCGCCTGCAGCGGCCAGATCCGCGCCCACTCCCCGACCGCGTACGAAAGCGCGGCCTTCTCCGCCGCGAGGTACGACACGAGGACGTAGTCCATGTTGCTGCGGTGGTTGATGAGGAACACGACGGTGGCGTTCGGGTCCATCGCCGCGAGCCCGGCCTCGTCGGAGTACCCGAGTCGCACGCGGTAGAGCGACCGGCCCACCCATCGGGCGATGGAGTACCCGATCCGGAAGTAGAGGTACGCGTTGAACTGCGGGACGATCTCTCTCGCGTACGTCTCGATCCGGCGCCGCACTTCCGAGCGCGTGACGCCGGTCCTCCGCTCTTCGGCCTCGGCTGCCTCCTGGACCTGCGGATCGTCGACGAGCCGCTCGATCAGGACCTCCCGCTTCGTCAGCTTGAAGGGCGGGATGCGGATCTTCAAGCGGGCCTCGACCTGCTCGAGGACGCGGTTGACGCGTCGCCGCAGGATCCAGCGGGCCCCCGGCAGGACGAAGTGGCCCACGAGCGCCCACAGCGCGAGCGCCGCGAGCAGGACCGCTACCCAGATCGGGAGCGTGACCATCGTGGCGATTCAAAGCGGAAGCCGGGAGCCTGCTTCCGAGGTCCCGGCCTTCGCCTACCGTCTCAGAACACGAACGAGCTTCGGAAGTAGAGGTAGGTCCCGTTGAAGCCGAAGGGCGCGTTGCGGGGGTACGTGAAGATCCCCAGGTTGGCGTTGGCGGGGATGTTCTTGTCCGGGAAGTTGTCGAAGACGTTCTCGACGCCCGCGGCCAGCTTGACGCGGCCGAGCCGGTAGGAGGCCTCGAGGTCGAGGACCCACTCGGCGTCGAACGTCTGATCATTCGCCGGCAGGGCGCTGTCGATGTTGCAGTACTCGCCGTAACGGCTCCCCCGAACGTTGGCGCCGAAGTCTCCGATGTTCCAGTCCGCCGTCAGTCGCAGGTTGTCCTTCGGCTGCCCGCACGTCAGACGCCTCTGCTCGAGGCGGTCGAAGAGGGTCTCCTGGAATCCGGAGAGCTGGGGCGGCGTCGCGGCGATCCGCGTGATGGTGTTCTCCGAATGCGCGTAGGCGGCCTGGAAGCGGAGGATTCCGGCGCCCCCCAGACCCGCCTGCGTGTTGGCGGTGAGCTCGAACCCCTCCGTCTCCGTGTCGATCGCGTTCGTGAAAAAGCGGGCGCCGGTCGCGTTGAAGGGTTGCAGGATCGGGTTCAGGGCCGCGCCCGTGAAGTTGCCCGAGAGGATGACGCGGTTGTCGATCCCGATGAAGAAGTAGTCCGCCGTGAAGTCGAAGGCGCGTGAAGGGCTGAACACGAATCCCGCGCTGTAGTTGACGGAGTCCTCGGGCTCGAGGTCCTCCGCGCCGAGGGCGCGCGCGATGGGGCTGTTGACGCGGAAGTGTCCGACCTCGAAGGGGACGAAGACGCCGCCGACGTTCAGGAAGTTCGTGCTGATCGCCGAGAAGTTCGTCTGGCCGAGCGAGGGCGCCCGGAAGCCCGTGGAGACCGCCCCGCGGAACACGAGCTGCTTCGTCGCCTCGAGACGCGCCGTGAACTTGTAGTCCGACGTGTTTCCGAAGTCCGTGTAGTGCTCGAACCGCCCGGCGAGGCCGAGCCGGAGGAAGGAGAGGACGTCCCCTTCGAAATCGACGTAACCGGCATAGCTGCTGCGCGAGGCGTCGACCTCGTTGGAGGGGCGGAACCCCGGAAAGACCTGGGCTCCGGCGGCGGCGACGCCGCCGTTCCGGTCCGGTGACGGGCCGGCGATCCACGAGTTCACCTCGCCGGCGTGCTGCTGGTAGTTCTCGTTGCGGAACTCGGCGCCGACGGCGAAGTTCATGGGGCCGGCCATGCCGACCTCGAGCTCGCGGGTCACGTCGAGGTTCGCGACGAACTGGCTGTTCTCGAGCGACCCGGCGTAGAACTCCGTCTGATTCGGGGGGATGTTCGGGCCGAGAGACGTGTTCAGGCTGTTCGTGATGTTGAAGTCGAACTTGTCGTGCCCGTACTGGGCGGAAACGTCCCAGAACCACGCGCCGGCGGCGACGCCGCGCATCCCGGCGGTGCCCGAGTAGTCGACGACGGTGGGCTCGATCAGGGGAAGGAATCCCAGCGGATAGATCTGCGGCCAGTTCTGGAGCTGTATGGCCCGCCGGTAATTGCCTCCGTGCACGCCGTCGCGCCGGCTCGCGCCTCCGAATACGTAGAAGCTCGTCGAGCCGTCGTCATTGACCGGAAAGACACCGTTGACGAACCCGAGGATGTCCTGGACCTCGGCGTCGCCGTAGTGGGTGTTCGGCTGCCGCACGGCATTGTTTCCCGCATCTCCCAGGACGACCTGGTCCCGCGGGTCGTTGCCGGCGTGGTTGGTCTCGTACCGCTTCCGGTACTCGCCGGTGAAGTTCAACGCCCCGCGGCCGAGCTTCAGGCCGGTGTTTCCGTGCACGTCGATGAGCTCTCCGTCGGAGTGAGTCGTCGTGCCGCCCTGGAGCCCGAGCTCGAACGGGGACACGCCGGCTTTGAGGACGATGTTGATGACGCCCGCGATCGCGTCGGACCCGTACTGGGCGGCCGCCCCGTCGCGGAGCACCTCGATCCTCTCGATCGCGCTCGACGGGATCGCGTTCAGATCGACGCTCTGAGCGCCGCGCCCGATCGTGCCGTTCACGTTCACGAGGGCGCTCGAGTGACGCCGCTTGCCGTTGATCAGGACGAGGACGTGATCCGGTCCGAGGCTTCGCAGGGTGGCGGGCCGCACGGAGTCGGTGCCGTCCGCGATCGTCGGCCGCGGGAAGTTGAACGACGGCGCGATGGCCTCGATGATCTGGGCGGTCTCCGCGCTCCCCGACGCGCTCTCGATCTGCTCCTCCTCGATGATGTCGACGGGCACGGCCTTCTCCGCCGCGGTCCCGATGGCGCGAGAGCCAACGGTGACTTCCTGCTGGAACGAGAACCCGAGCGAGAAGTCCTGCGTGAGCGGGCCGGCGGCGAGCGTCACGTTGGACGTCCGCGACTGAAGGCCGGGCGCGACGACGCGGACCTCCACCGTCTGGCCGCTCACCGAGCCGGGGGGCACCGTGAGCGTGTAACGGCCGTCGGGGTCGGTCGTCGCCGAGAGGCCCAGCTCCGGAATGGAAACGGTCGCGTTGGCGACCGGAGCACCGTCTTCGTGGGTAACGCGTCCCGAGAGGACGGCCTCCTGGGCGGACGCCGGAAACGCCGCGAAAGTAACGAGGGCGACCCCGAGCAGGAACGCGAGACGGGATCTCATTGCCTACCTCCAAGAAAATTTCAGAAAGGGGCTTTTCTGGTGCGATCTTAACCCGCGTCCGCCGCTTTCATCGCACCCGACCCCGCGCGGCCACCGACCACTCGCCCTCGACGCGCTCGCCGCGTGCAAGCACGACTCGGTCGTGCAGGTTCGACACGACGCACGCGTGGTTCGGAAGGACGCGAACCGTTTCGCCGACTCGGAACGTCTCGCCGGCGGCGACGCGCACGACCCCGTGCTCCTCGGAGAGCTTCTCGAGGCGGCTTTCCCGTCCGAGGATCCAGCCGTGGCCGTGGCCGCGCGGACGCAGAGCGTCGGAGGACAGCGTCTTCGACCCGCAGTCGAGCACCGCGCGGTCCGACGACGGGACGCTCACGACGGTGGCGACGACCGTCATCGCGCAGTCGTCGATCGAGCAGGTACCGAGCGACACCTGGGAGGCGTCGTGGTAAACGTAATTGCCGGGCCGGCATTCGGTCACTCCGTCGACGGACATCGCTCCGCGCGCCGTCGGCGTCGAGCCCACCGAGACCTCCTCGATCTCGAGCCCCTCCGCCCGGACAGACTCCGCCGCCGCGGCGAGGATTTCGCCCTCGCTCCGCGCGATCCCGTCGATTTCGTTCCGGCCGCTGGCGAGGTACGCGTGTCCGGCGTGCGTGAAGATCCCCCGCACGGTGATTCCCGGCAGCTCGGCGAGCCGCTTCGCCATTCCGGCGGCGCTCTCCGGCGCCACGCCGACCCGGTGATAGCCGCAGTCCACCTTGAGGAGGACGTCGATCCGGCGCCCCGCGGCGTGAAAGACCTCGCCCACGGAAGCGGCCCCCTCGATGCTGTCGGCGCCGATCGCCAGCCGCGCGCGGTCGGAGAGGGGAAGCAGGCGCCTCGCCTTTTCGGCGCCCACGACCGGGTACGCGAGAAAGACGTCGTCGAACCCTTCGGCCACGAAGACCTCCGCTTCGCCGACCTTGGCGAGCGAGAGGCCCGACGCTCCGGCCGCGAGCTGGAGCCGCGCGAGCTCCGGGATCTTGTGCGTCTTCGCGTGGGGACGCAGGCGAACGCCGCTCCGCCGGGCGCTCTCCGCCATGCGCGAGACGTTCCTCTCGAGGACGTCGAGGTCGACGACGACCGACGGCGTGTCCAGGTCGGAAACGAGTTGCATCGGTCAAGATTACCCCCCGCTTCTGAAATAGACTTCGCCCAAGAACCCCGAGCCGGCGACCGATTCGAATCCACGGAAGGACCTCGTTGCGAAAGGAGCACACGTGGGCAAAGTCAACTGGAGCAGGGTCTTCCTCGGCGGCCTCGTGGCGGGTATCGTGATCAACCTCGGAGAGTTTCTCTTTCACGCGGTCCTCTTCAAGACGCAGGTGGAAGAGGCGATGCGGGCGATGGGCAAGGACCCGGCGGCGATGAACGCGGGCACCGCCATGACGGTCTGGATCCTCTGGGGCTTCCTCCTCGGGATCGGTGCGGTCTGGACCTACGCGGCGATCCGGCCGCGCTACGGCGCGGGCGCGAAGACGGGCGCGATCGCCGGCGTCGCGGTTTGGTACCTCGCAGCCTTTCTCTCGAGCATCGCGATGATGAACATGGGCATCATGGCGCAGAATCTTCTGGTGACCGCGCTCATCTGGAGTCTCGTCGAGTACGTGGTCGCGACGACCGCCGGCGCGTACTTCTACAAGGAGACCTAGGAAGCCTGGCGAGTCGAGGCCTTCTCCTCGTCGCGGTCTCGCTTCTCGCCGCGTGCGCGACGGCGCGGCGGGAGGCGACTCCGCGCGCCGAGCACGAGCTCCCTCCGGGCGCCGAGGCCTGGTCCCTCTCCGGAGAGCCGCTCTTCCCGTCCGCGCTCGACGCGGCGACGAAGGCCGACCGGGAAGCCCGCCTCGCGGAGGCCACCTCGCGCCTCGAGGCGGAGCCCGACAACCCCGAGGCATACGTCTGGGCCGGCCGCCGCGCGGCGTACCTCGGACGGTACCGCGACGCGATCGCGCTCTTCACCGCGGGGATCGCGAAGTTCCCGAACGAGCCGGAGCTCCGTCGCCACCGGGGACATCGCTACGTCTCGGTCCGCCGGCTCGATGTCGCGATCGCGGACCTCGAGACCGCCGCCCGGCTCATCGCCGGGACCCCGGACGAAGTCGAGCCGGACGGCCTTCCGAACGAGCGCAACGTCCCGACGAGCACGCTGCACTCGAACGTCTGGTACCACCTCGGGCTCGCGCGGTATCTGACCGCCGACTTCGAGGCGGCGCTGGCTGCGTACCGGAAAGGTCTCGACGTGTCGAAGAATCCCGACATGCTCGTCGCGACGAGCCACTGGCTGTACATGACGCTCCGCCGCCTCGGCCGCGAGGCCGAAGCGGCCGCGGTGCTCGAACCGATCCGCGAGGGGATGGACGTCATCGAGAACCGCGACTATCACCGGCTGCTCCTCATGTACCGCGGGGACCTCTCGCCGGAGTCGCTCCTTGCCGACGCCGCCGACTCCGGCAACGCGATCGGTTTCGCGACCGTCGGCTACGGCGTCGGCAACTGGCACCTCTCTAACGGACGGCGCGCGGAGGCGGTCGAGCTCTTCCGCCGCGTGATCGCCGGCGGCACGTGGGCGAGCTTCGGCTACATCGCCGCGGAAGCGGAGCTCGCGCGAATGGGCGTGGCGCCACGGTGAGGGCGGGAGTCCGGAGTCAGGTCGTGCCGATGCGGCGCGTCCTCACGAGTGTCCTGTTTTTCGCGGCCGCGGCCGCCGTGTCGAGCGGTCCCTCTTCTACGCCGCCGGCGTCGCCCTTCGCCGGGCCGAATCCGTGGCCGGCGATCCGGAAGGAACGCGTTCGAAAGCTCCTGCCGGAGGCGATGCGTCGCGCGGGCGTCGACGCGTGGGTCGTCGTCTGCCGGGAGAACGACAACGACCCGCTCGCCCTGCACGTGGGCGGAGAGAACGCCGGCGGCGCCGCGGCGTTTCTCTTCCTGCTCGGCGAGGGCGGCGTGCGCGCCGTCGCCCTCTCCCCGGCGGGGGAGGCGACGGCCCTGAAGGACGTCGGGCTGCACGACGAGGTCGCCGTGCTCGAGCGGGGGACGTCGGTGTGGGACGAAGCCGCGAAGCGCCTTCGCGCGGCCGGACCGAAGAAGATCGCGATCAACTCCTCGGCGATGACGGTCGCGGACGGGCTTTCGCACACCCAGCGCGGCCAGCTCGAGAAGGCACTCGGGCCCGACCTCGCCGCGAGGCTCGTGCCGTCCGAGGAGCTCGTCGTCGAGTGGCTGTCCGTGAAGCTCCCGCAGGAGGTCGAGATCCTGCGGCGCGCGGCGGAGCTCACCGCCGCCCTCGAGCTCGAGGCCTACAAGACCGTAGTCCCGGGAAAGACCCGCGACGCCGACGTCGCTCGGTTCCTGAAACGCCGGATGCGCGAGCTCGGCGTCGAGGACGCCTGGGCGCCCGACCAGAACCCCAACGTCAACTCGGGACCGGACCGCGGCCACTCGCATGCGACGGACCGGGTCATCCGGGCGGGAGACTTCATCCAGACCGACTTCGGGATCAAGGTCCACGGGGTGTGGTGCACCGACATTCAGAGGTTCGCGTACGTGCTCGCGGCGGGAGAGACGCGGCCGCCCGCGGACGCCGTGAAGAAGTGGGAGAACGCCCGCCAGGGGAGCCGCGTCGCGCTCGCCGCGATGAAGCCGGGCGTCCGCGGTTACGACGTGGACAAGGCCCAGCGCGACTGGATGAAGCAGGCGGGCTCGGAATGGGTCATGTGGGGGACCGGCCACCCCGTCGGGTACTGGGCGCACGACGTCGGGCCCGGGCTCTCGGGCGCGCAGCGCGAAGGGCCTCCGAGCGGCTCGACGGTCCGGACGCTCCGGCCCGGGCAGACGTTCGCGTTCGACGGATTCTTCGGCTGGAAGCTCCCGGAGGGCGGGACGAAGACGATCTCCGTCGAGGAGATGGCCGTCGTCACTTCGGCCGGCGCGGAGTACCTGATCCCGCCGCAGGAGGACCTCGTTCTCATCCGCTCAGCGGGAAAGTGAGCCGGTCGAGCCTCTCTTCACCGGCACGCCGGCGCCGCAGAGATACACGGGGAACTCCCGGATTCCGTCGAGACCGATGAGCTTCTCGATGAAGGTGTCCTGGATCGCGGCAGTCGTGAAGGAGCCGAGGCCGCGGGACGTCGCGAGGAGACAGAAAGTCTGCGCGAGGTGTCCCGCGTCGAGCCAGAGGACGCGGTAGGCCGCTTCGAACCGGTACTTCCAGAGCGTCCGTTCGAAGACCGCCGTCATCACGCAGAGGAAGGCCGCCCGCGCGACCCACCGCTGACCGGACGCCGCCTCGACCGCGTCTCCCTTGAGATCTCCCGAGCGCAGGCGCCGCAACTCGTCCGCGCGGACGTCGTAGTGGTAGAGGCCGGGCCGTATGCCGCGGACGTTCCAGGCGAGGACGTAGCACTCGATCGGATGAAGCGAGCCGGCCGAGGGGCTCGTCTTTCGGGGGAGGCGCCCGGCGATCCCGGCGTCGCCCCGGCCGGTCGAGCCCCACGTGCCGCGCACGATCTCGGAAAAGTCTTCCCGCGATACCGGATCGCGGCGGAAGTCGCGAACGGTGCGCCGCAGAGCGAGCACGCGGTCGAGGGGCGCCTTCCCGCCCTCTCCGCCCGCCCGTCCGTACAGGCGCTGCCTCGCGGCGCCGCGGTAACGCTTGAACCGGGGGGGCGGGCGCTCCGCCGCGACGCGCCCTTCGAGGAACCGGTCGATCGTGCCCGGGGCCGTCGTGAAACGGATGTCCCGCGACGCCGCGTGATAGGCGGCCGATGCGAGGTTGCCCTTCCACGCCCGAATTCGCGAGAGACGGCCGCGCGCCTGCGACTCGGGCAGCAGGAACCGGAGGCGGCGAAGCTTCCGGATCCCGGCGGCGACCGAGGACCGGTCGTAATCGGGAAACGCGTCCGCGACGGTCGCCGAAGAGCTCGGGCGCCCGAACCGGTCGAGCAGCCGCACCGAATCGATCGAGACGGCGGTCCGGTCGCCGGAGACGAGATCTTCGACGAGGAGCTCGCGCCCGCTCCAGCCGATCAGGAGGTCGGGGTTCCGGACGAGCCGCTCCGAATCAGCCGGCTCGGAGCCCATGAGCGGTCGGGGCTACTTCTTCTTCTTTCTCGGTGCCGCCTTCTTCTTCCCTTCGCAGTGGGGATCCGAATAGGGCAGGTTCTTCGGGCTGGCCTTCTTCTTCGCGGTGACCTTCATCTTCTTCTTCGGCGCCACGCTTCCTCCTTCTCCGAAACTCTGCGGGTTTGAATTCATCGTATACCGGAGGCCATGTAGAGGTCGGTCGACTTCTGGATGACCGAGTACGCCTGGATCGAGCCGTCGGCGTCGAGCGCCGCTTCGAGAAGACGGCCCTCCGCCGGGGCCGTCAGCGGCATTGCTTCTTCATGGAGAAGAGATCCCGTCGACGAATCCAGAGTCAGCACGCGGCGATCCCGCGTCACGGCGAAGATCCGATCCCCGGTCCCGTTCCATCGGACGTGGACGAACTCGCCGGGGTCCTCGAGCTCATGGAGCTTCCGGCGGGAACCGTCGTTCATCGAGTGGAGGACGAGCGCGCGATCCCCTTGCACGCACACGAAGGAGCTGCCCGAGGATGACGCCATCGGCAGCTCGCAGCCCGCCGCGCCCAGCGAGCGCGCGCCCGTGCCGTCCGTCTCGATTCTCCAGACCTCGCTCCGGCCCTTCTCGGTGCGCACGAAGAGGAGTGTGCTCGGCCCCGCGAACGACGGCGCCGAGACGTGAGCGCCGCGAACGGGAAGCCGGCGGGGCCGGCCCGCCTCCACCGGGATCACGACGAGCTCCGCGGCGCCGGTGAGCGGCCTCGTCACGCCGACGACCCAGCGCCCGTCGGGTGAGAACCTGCCCGGGTAGCCTTCTCCGAGCCGGATCGCGTCGCCGCCCGCAAGCGGA
>DASRPJ010000036.1:0-3128 GCA_035646435.1 Thermoanaerobaculia bacterium
AACGGCGGCAACATCGGCCACCGACTCGAGCGGGCGAAGCTCTTCGTCGACGAGCTCGGGGTGGACCTCTTCCTCGTCGACTACCGCGGCTACGGACTCTCGGAGGGGACGCCCTCCGAGCGCGGCCTCTACCGGGACGGCCTCGCGATCTACGACGCCGCGCGGGAACGGGGGTTCCCGCCGGAGCGGATCGTCCTCCACGGCGAGTCCCTCGGCTGCGCGGTCGCCATCGAGGTCGCCCTCGCGCGCCCGTCGTCCGGGATCGCCCTTGAGACGCCCTTCCTCTCCGTGCCGGCGCTCGCGCGAAAGCACTACCCCTTCGTGCCGACGCTCGTCATCCGATCGCGCTTCGACGCGGCGTCGAAGATCGCCCGCGTCACGGTGCCCAAGCTCTTCCTCGTCGCCGAGAGAGACGAGATCGCGCCCGCCGAGCAGGGCCGCGCCCTCTTCGATCTCGCCCGTCCCCCCAAGGACCTCTACGTCATACCGGGCGCCGGCCACAACGACGCGTACTCGACCGGCGGCCGCCCCTACCTGGACGTGTGGCGCCGCTTCCTGGGGTCAGGCCTGAATCTCTGAGTCCGGTGCCATAGCTGAATGCAGCCCTGACCCCCAATTCAGGAATTCAGGCCTGACCCCAATTCAGAGATTCAGGCCTGACCCTAAGGTAGATTCGAGGCGTGGTGACGCGGGTCGGGCTACTGGGGTTCGGGCGGATCGGACGCAACCTCTTCCGGCTGCTCTACAACCGGGAGGACGTCCGGATCGCGGCGATCAGCGACTGGAACGAACCGGAGCCGCTCGAGTACCTGCTTCGCTTCGACTCGCAGCTCGGGCGGTTCCCGGGCGTCGTCTCGATCCGGGACGGCTACCTCTACGCCGCCGGCCGCCAGATCCGCATGATCACCGGCCGCGATCAGGGACAGGTTCCGTGGGGCGACCTGGGCGTCCACACGGTGCTCGAAGCGACGTCGCGCAGCCGCACCCGCGCGGAGCTGCAGGATCACCTGGACGCCGGGGCGAGGCGGGTCATCGCCTGCGCCCCGCCCCGGGAGGCGGCCGACGTGACCGTCGTGCCGGGGGTCAACGACGGGGAGCTCGAGGCGCGGCACCGGATCGTGTCCAACGCGTCGTCGACGGTGCACTGCCTGGCGCCGCTCGCGAAGATCCTCCACGACGCGTTCGGCGTCGAGCGCGCCCTGTTCACGACCGTGCATGCGTACACGGGACAGCACCGCCTCGCCGACGTCCCGGCCGAAGACATGCGTCTCGGACGTGCGGCCGCCGAAAACATCATTCCGCAGGAGTCGCGCTCCCCCGCGATCGTCATGGACGCGATCCCGGAGCTCGCCGGCCGGGTCATCGGCTCCGCGGTCGCCGTCCCGGTCCGCAACGGGTCGGCCGTCGACCTCGTCTGCTGGCACTCCCGCGACGTCACGCGCGTCGCCGTGAACGAGGTCGTGCGCACCGCCGCCTCGACGGACCGCTGGAACCGCATCCTCCGCTTCGAGTCGGAGCCCATCGTGTCGAGCGACGTGGCGCGGTCCGCGTGGTCGAGCACGTTCGACTCCCTCGCGACGATGACGCTCGGCAAGCGGGTCTCGAAGACCATCTCCTGGTACGACTCGGGCTTCGGATACGCGCACCGCGCGGTCGATCTGATCGAGCGGTTCGCCGAGGTCGACCGCGCCGCAGGAGAGGTTCCCGCGTGACGATCCGAGTCGGCATCAACGGGTTCGGCCGGATCGGCCGCTCGGTGTTCCGCATCCTCTCCGACCGGACCGACGCGGAAGTCGTCGCGGTCAACGACCTCTACGACAACGAGCACCTCGCGTATCTCCTCAAGTACGACACCGTCATGCGGGTTTTCGACAAGGACGTGAAGGCGGACGCGGACTCGATGTACGTGAACGGCAGGAAGGTCGTCATGACGGCGGAGAAAGACCCCGGAAAGATCCCGTGGGCGGACTTCGGCGTCGAGATAGTCGTCGAGGCGACCGGCGTCCTCATGACGCGCGAGAAGCTGCAGCCCCACCTCTCCGCGGGAGCGAAGCGCGTCATCTTGACCGTCCCCCCGAAAGAGGACGTGGACGCGATGATCGTCGTCGGAGTGAACGACGACACGCTCGGCGCCGGGCATCGGATCGTGTCGAACGCCTCCTGCACGACGAACTGTCTCGCGCCGCTCGCCATGATCCTCGACGACGAGTTCGGCATCGAGGAAGGCTTCATGACCACGGTGCACGCGTACACGAACGACCAGCGCCTCGCGGACGTGCCGCACGAGGACCTCCGCCGCAGTCGCGCTGCGGCCGAGAACATCATCCCGACGACGACGGGAGCGGCGCGCGCGGTCGGCAAGGTCCTCCCGAAGCTCGCGGGAAAGCTCGACGGGATGGCGATGCGCGTGCCGGTACCGGACGGCTCGGTCGTGGATCTCTCCTGCCGCCTGCGGGCGAAGCCGGCGGCTGGAGACGTCAACGCCGCCGTCCGCCGCGCCGCCGACGGGCGCTTCCGCGGAATCGTCGAGTACAGCGAGGTGCCGCTCGTCTCCAGCGACATCATCGGGAACCCGCACTCGTCGATCTTCGACGCGCTCTCCACGCGCGCCGACGGAGACGGCTACGTGAAGGTTCTCGCGTGGTATGACAACGAGTGGGGTTATTCGAGCCGGGTCGTCGACCTGATCACGCGTCTCGCGGCATTGGAAGACGAGGGGAGACAAGGGTCATGAAACATTCACAGAGGTTCCTGGACATCGTGAACGACGCCAAGACACGCGTCCGAGAAACGACGCCGGAAGAGGTGCGCCGCCGGCAGGAAGCGGGCGAGCGATTCCGCTTCGTCGACGTGCGCGAAGACGCGGAGTGGGAGCGGGGGCACGCGCTCGGCGCGATTCACATCGGCAAGGGAGTGATCGAGAGGGACATCGAGCGGGCGATCCCCGATCACACCGAGGAGACGATCCTCTACTGCGGCGGTGGATACCGGTCCGCGCTCGCCGCCGACACGCTCACGAAGATGGGGTACGCGAACGTCGTCTCGATGGACGGTGGCTGGAAACGCTGGAAGGAGCTCGGCTACCCCACCGAGGAGTGATGTTTCACGGGTCGGGTTGCGGGGGCGGA
>DASRPJ010000037.1:0-20690 GCA_035646435.1 Thermoanaerobaculia bacterium
AGATCCGGCTCGTTCCAGATCTCGTACGCGGCGACGCGTCCCTTCATGTGGCCGACGACGGCCGCGACGAACCGCTTCCAGAGCTCGACGTCCGCCGGCCGGGCCGCGCCGTTCGTGCATCCGCACGCCCACGCCGGGGCGCCGCTCAGGATGTAGAGGACCTGCTGCCCGTTCACCCGCGCCCGGTCGACGATGAAGTCGGCGGTGCCCCAGTCCCACTGCCCCGGGCTCGGCTCGACCTCGGACCAGTAGACGCTGACGCGCGCCCAGCCCACGTTGGCCGCACGCGAAAGCGGTCCGCCGCCGTTCGTGCCGATGACGACGGGCCGCGCCGCCTGGACGACGGCGGGCGCAGCGAGCACAACCAGGGCGAGGAGGAGGGCTTTCATTGTTCGAGCCTCGCCAGAACAGAGCCGCCCCTCGAACAATTTCGGAGCAGTCGTACAATCCTTTCGCTTGCCCCCGCGAAGCTCTCTGGCCATCCGGGTACTCGGTACCTACGGCGGATCCGCACCCGGATACCGCATGACGACGTTCCTCATCGACGGCGAGACCGCCCTCGACGCGGGGGCGCTCACCGAGTCTTTACCTCTCGCGACCCAACACCGGATCCGCCGGGTCGCTTTGACCCACGCGCACTTCGACCACTTCGCGTCCCTTCCGTTCCTCGTCGCCAACCTCGCCGGACGGGGCTCCGCGCCGCTGGAGGTCGCCGCGCCGGAGCCGGTCATCGCGTCGCTGCGCAGGCACGTGTTCAACGACGAGACGTGGCCCGACTTCACGAAGCTGCCATCTGCCTCGCGGCCGACGCTGCGCTACCGCTCGCTCGCGGAAGGCCGGCCTTACCGGGCCGGCGCCGTGACGCTCACGCCGATCTTCGTCAAACACCTGATCCCCGGCTACGGCTACATCGTTTCGAAGCCCGGCCGTTCGGTCGTTTTCTCGGGAGACACGTGTCCGACGGAAAGGATCTGGAAGTTCGCGCGCGCCGTGAAAAACCTGAAGGCGATCTTCCTCGAGGTCTCGTTCTCCGACGCGCAAGCGGATATCGCGCGCGCCTCCTGTCACATGACGCCGCGCCTCGTCAAAGAAGAGCTCGCGAAGATGCCGCCGAAAGTTCCCGTTTACCTGTACCACATGAAGCCGCCGTCGCTCGCCCGCATCCGCCGCGAGATCGCGGCGCTCCGGGAGCCGCGGCTGAAGCTCCTGGAATCCGAGCGGTTCTTCCGGTTCTAGTCCCGAGAGATGCCCTCCCGTCGGCGGATCGGCAAGGTTCTCGCCGCCGTAGTCGCCTTCCTCCCCCTGGCGACGTCGAACGCGCACGCGGGAGCGAGAGTATGGACGAGCGCGGGACCGGTGCTCTTCTCCTACTCCGAGCCGGAGCGGGTGGACGCCTTGGCCGTCGATCCCTCTCGGCCCGGCACGGTGTACGCCGCGACGATGCGCGGGGGCCTCTTCCGGACGGGGGACGTCGGGCACACCTGGCGTCGGGTCGGTCCCGGTGCTGACGTGACGGAGGTCGCCGTCGGAGGCACTGGAATCGCGTACGCGGTGACGCGCTCGGCCGTGCTGCGGAGCAGCGACGGAGGAACGTCGTGGCACGAAGTCCTGCGGCCTCATCCCGACGTGCCGTTCTCCATCCAGGTGGACCCCGGCGACGCGTCCATCGTCTATCTCTCGACCGTCCGTGGCGGGCCCGGAACGCTCGACGGCGATCTCCTGCGGAGCTCCGACGCCGGACTGACGTGGATCCCCATTCGTGCCCGGCTCGGACAGGGATACGTGCGCGCGCTCGCGATCGATCCGTTCGACTCCCGAAGGCTGTTCGTCGTCGCAGAACTGGGCTTCTTCGCCAGCGCCGACTCCGGAGCGACCTGGGGCAGCGTCGCGAACGGCCTCCCGACCGTGGACCTGAACGCGCTCGCCGCCGACCCCCACTCTCACGGCACGATTTACGCCGCCGGCGCCGCGGGCATTTTTCGAAGCCGCGATTCCGGTGCGACCTTCCCGCGAATCGGTGCCGGCCTGCCCGTGGCGTGGGTCAAGAGCGTCGTCGCCGATCCGCTGGTGCCGGGACGACTCTTCGCGGCGGTCGACGGTCATGGCGTCCACGTCTCGATCGACGGCGGCGACACCTGGAACGCTTTCGGCGATGGCTTGCGGGGCAACGCCGGTATCCTCGCGATCGATCCGGCGGGCCGCTCCATCCACGCCGGAACGACCGAGGGCGTCTTCGACTACGAGCTCACGAGCGTCGCGGCGCCGCTCGTCTTGAATCCCGACCGCCCTTTCCGCCTTCGCCTAACCGCCCGCGACCCGCGCTCGGGGAAGGTTGCCGTCGGGCACCCGATTCGCCACGGCGATCTCTTTGGATACTTCAGCATCCCGGATCTCACGTCGGACGCCGACGATCCGGAGGTCGTCGTGAAGCTCCTCGATTCTCGCGAGAGCGGTGGCGCGGTCGCCTTGTTTCATGGAGCGCTCACGGACTTCCAGTACGAGCTCACCGTCACGGACGAGGAGTCGGATCAGCGCCGGATCTACCCGGGAACGTGCGGCGGACACGCGCTTCTGGGAGCGTCGGACCGAGCGCCCGATCTCTCGAAACTCGCCCTGCAAACGGTGGGTCGCTGGACGAGCGGCGGCCCGCCGGCCCGCCGGGTCGAAGCGCTCGCCGTCGATCCGGAACATCCGCAGACGGTCTACGCCACTGGAAGCGGCTTCGCGACGAGAAGCATTTACAAGAGCACGAACGGTGGCGGCACCTGGGTGCCGACCGGCCTGTCCCTTCTCGTGACGGCGCTCGGCGCTGGTCCGTCCCGGGTCGTTTACGCGGGTGATGCGAACGGGTTCGTTTTCAAAAGCGCCGACGGAGGCCGGAACTGGCGCGAGATGCCCGCCTTTCCGCACGGCAGCTATGGCGCCATCGGCCACCTGCGTGTCGATCCGGAGGATCCGGACATCGCCTACATGGGAACCCACGAAACGATTTCGATCGGCGGGCTGCCACCGGGCGGATCTCTTCTCCGGACGCTGGACGGCGGCGTCACGTGGCAGAGCATCCAGGGCTTCTACGATCCCGTGAACGGTCTCGGCTTCGGGATCGTCACCGATCTGGCAATCGATCCGCGTCGCCCCGCGACTCTTCACGCCGTGAAAGAGTCCGGCTACTACCGGAGTGACGATCGCGGCCTTCACTGGTCACGGATGTTTCTCCCTTTGACGGATGCCACCGCGCTCGCCCTCGACCCGCGCCAGGAAGGCGTGATCTACGTCGCCGGGCCATCCGGCCTGTTCAAGAGCATCGATCACGGACGGAGCTTTTCCCGAAACGGAATCGGTCTGCCCCTGGGTCCGGTGGCGATCGGGAGCGGGCTGGTCGGACGACCGAGCCGACTCGTCGTCGATCCGAAGCGAAGCTCCCGGGTCTTCGCAGGAATCTACGGCCGCGGCGTGTTCGTCTCCGAAGACGGAGGCGAGACGTGGGCCGACTTCAACGCGGGCCTTCGAAACCTCGTGGTCCGCGACCTCGTCATCGACGCGGAAGGAAAAGCCCTGCACGCCGCCACACACGGAGGGGCCTTCCACAATCGATTCGCGGCGCAATCGGAGACGCTCTCCTTGAGCGGCCGGCATCCCTTCCGGGTGCAGCTGACCGTGCGGGATCAACGAACGGGAAGGACCGCCACCGGGCTCGGGACCGCGCTCGACGACCTCTTCGGCTACTTCACGGTTCCCGGGCTGACGACCCACGTGGACAACCCGGAAGTGTTCGTCAAGGTCGTCGACGGGCGCACCGTGAACGGCGCTTTCTGGTTCTTCCACGGCGCCCTGACCGACTTGGAGTACACGCTCACGGTCACCGAACAGGCGACCGGTCGCGTGAAGACTTTCTCGAAGTCGGCGGGAAGCGCGTGCGGTGGCTTCGACACCTCCGCATTCTCTTCACCCTAGGGTCCGCGACCAGGCGAGCAGGTCGACCGCCAGCGTCCCGGCCATCCGTCCGCGCGCCGAGTCGTTCCTGAGGAGGTCCTCCCGCGCGCCGGAGAGTGTCGCTTCGCGCACGAGATAGGTCGCGCCCTCGCGCTCCTCGATTCGAAACGCGAGCCGGACCTCCCGACCGTCGGCGTAACGCCGCCGGATGTCGAGCGCACGGCCCTCCGGATCGGGAGTGATCTCCTCGTCGAACCCGGCTTGCGGCGCGCCTGCCGGCGAGAGCCGGAGCCGCCAACCCTCGCCGGTCACTTCCGCCACTCCTTCCAGGAGCCGCCGGTAGCCGTCCGGCGTTCCGAGAGCCGCGAAGGCGGCGTCGGGCGGGCTTTCGACGGAGAGGTACGCCGTGATTCGCGCGTCGGCGCTCTCGGGGTCCGGATCGCCCGTGATCGACAGCGCGCGCCGCAGGACGTCCGCGTCGACGTCGAACAGCTCCGCGAGCCGGGCCGGGCGGTCTCCGACGAGCGGGATGCGCGTGCGCGTGTGGAGGTCGTCGATCCGCACCTCGCCGCGCGCGAACGTCATCACCCGGGTCGCGTCGCGGCGGTGGAGCGAGACGTTCCTGAGGAACTTCGAATCGGGCCGGAAGGTCTTTCGCCACAGCGTCAGGTATTCGTCCTCGGAGACGGGAGCGCGGAAGATCTCGAGGCGCCGCGGGCCGTCCGGGACGCCCGAGAGAAAGCGAACGATGAGACCGCGCTCGGTCTCGGTCGCCGAGAGGGCGGCGATTTCCGTTTCCACCTCTCCCCCACCGACCGGGAGGAGCGCCGGCAGCGGGAATCCGACGTCGGCGATCCACTCGCCCACCTCGGTCGCGACGACGAGCGCGGCGTGGTCGAAGTCCCTCTCGACGCGCCCGAGAGCCTTGCGGGTCGTGAACCCGAGGTCCGACACAAGCGCGTCGAACGCTGCGACCCGCGCGTAGCAGGTCCCGCCGGTCCCCTCGTCGAGAAAGCCGGTCCAGAAGACGTCCGGGACGCGCGGCTTCTCCGCGGGGTCGGAGACGTCGGCGTCGCGGAGGATCTTCGACGCGCTCTCGAAGGGGACGCGTGCGTTGAAGCGGTGAAAGAGTCGCTCGAGATATCGGTGCGACGGCTCCTCGCGCGGGAGCTCGAGCGCGTCGAGCACGTCCTCGACGGCGAACGTCAACTCTTCTTCGTCAGACGGGCGATGAGAGCGTCGATCCGCCGCCGCGCTTCGTCGGAGAACCAGAAGTCGAGGAAGGGGTCGCCCGCGAAGGCGCGGTCGAACCGGAAGACGGCGTCCTCCCGAGCGACGCGCTTGATCTCCGCGTAAGCGGTGCGCGACCGGCCGGCGAGCTGGCGGGCGCGCTCGACGGCCGCCTTCCGGACGTCCTCGGCGGGCACGATGTAGTCGACGAGGCCGAGCTCGTAGGCGCGCGCGAACGGGACGTTGTCCCCGGCGGCAGCGAGACGCTCCGCGCCGCGGTTTCCGAGGAGGTGTCGGAAGATCTCGTAGCAGGCCCGTGGGATCGGGACGCCGAGGGCGACCTCGGAGAGCCCGACCTCCCCTTTCCCTTCGGCGGCGATCCGCTCGTCGGCGGCCGCGGCGATGATCAGCCCTCCGGCGATCGCGTGGCCGGGAAGCGCGGCGACGACCGGCGCGGGGAACGTGAAGAGCTCCCGGACGAGGCCGCAGAAACCGCCGACGAACGCCGCCATCTGGTCGCGCGGGAGGGCACGGACGATCGGCAGGTCCCAGCCGGCGGAGAAGAGCTTCTGCGAGGAAGCGAGGACGAGAGCCGGAGCGTCGGCCGCCGCCCGGACGGCGCGGAAGAGGCTCGTGGCGAGCTCCGGGTCGAAGGCGTTCGCGCGGGGCCGATCGAGCGTCAAGACGACGATCCCGCCGTCGAGCGTCTCGACGCGTAAGGTCGAAGCGCTCACGCGGTCCTCCGCGCCGCGCGGACCGCGGCGAAGGCGAGCTCGTGAACCTTCGTGTCGTCGGTCAGCTCCGGGTGGAACGTCGCCGCGACGACGTTGCCCTGCCGGACGAGGACGGGCTCGCCGTCGCGCGTCGCGAGAACCTCGACGCCGGCGCCCAGCCGGCGGATCTTCGGAGCCCGGATGAAAACGGCGGGGAGCTCTCCGCCGAGAGACGGCGCCTCGACCTCGCCGACGAAGGAGTCCACCTGGCGGCCATACGCGTTGCGCTCGACCGCGACGTCGAGGACTCCGAGGCCCCTCTGAGCCGGGTTCGTCACCTCGCGTGCGAGCACGATCGCGCCCGCGCAAGTTCCGAGCACCGGCCGGCCGCTTTCCGCGAACCGGCGAATCGCGTCCTCCCATGGCGCGCCCTCGAAGAACTTCCAGAGCGTCGTGGACTCCCCGCCCGGCAGAACGAGGCCGGCGGCTTCGTCGAGCTCCTCGGGCCGGCGCGCCTCGAAGGATTCGAGCCCGATCTCCGCGAGCCGACGGCCGTGAGCGGCGAAGCCTCCTTGGAGTGCGAGGACGGCGATGCCTTTCATGAGGTTGCCCCGAACTTGAATCGTCATTCCGAGCGTCCCCTTCCCGTCATTCCGAGCGTCCCTTCCCGTCATTCCGAGCGTCCCTTCCCGTCATTCCGAGCGTCCCTTTCCTGTCATTCCGAGGAGCGAAGCGACGAGGAATCTGGTTCTCCTTTCGTCGCGAGGGACACAGATCCTTCGCGGAGCCTGTCCTGAGCAGGAACTGGCTGTATCGACCAGATCCCTCGCTCCGCTCGGGATGACAGGAAGAGCGAAGGGCCAGGATCACAGACAGGGGTGAAGCGCTCCGAATGAGCGGTCGTCACCACCCTCTCCCCTGCATCCGCTCCTCCTCGGGCAGGCTCGCGGCGTCGATGCCCTTCATCCCGGCGCCGAGCGACTCCTCCGCTTCGATCAAAGCGTGCGGGTCCTGCCAGTGCGTCGTCGCCTTCACGATCGCGCGGGCGCGGCGCTCCGGGTCGTCGGACTTGAAGATCCCCGACCCGACGAAGACCGACTCGGCGCCGAGCATCATGCAGAGCGCGGCGTCCGCCGGTGTCGCGATGCCGCCCGCGGCGAAGTTCGGAACCGGCATCTTCCCCGTTTCGGCGACCTGCTCGACGAGCTCGAACGGCGCCTGGAGGCGCTTCGCCTCGCGCATCCGCTCGTCTTTGCTCATGAGGGTCAGGTTGCGGATCTCGCGATGGACGTCGCGCAGGTGCCGCACGGCGTGGACGATGTCCCCCGTCCCCGCCTCCCCCTTCGTGCGGATCATCGCGGCGCCCTCTCCGATCCGCCGCAGCGCTTCGCCGAGGTTCCGGCAACCGCAGACGAACGGCACGGTGAAGTCGTGCTTGTAGACGTGGTTCTCTTCGTCGGCCGGAGTCAGCACCTCCGACTCGTCGATGAAGTCCACCTTCAACGCTTCGAGGATGCGCGCCTCCGCCGAGTGGCCGATGCGGCACTTCGCCATGACCGGGATCGACACGGACTCCTGGATCTCGCGGATCTTGGAGACCGGCGACATCCGGGCGACTCCCCCGTCGCGCCGGATATCGGCGGGCACGCGCTCGAGCGCCATCACCGCGGCCGCGCCGGCGGCTTCCGCGATCTTCGCCTGTTCGGCGTTGACGACGTCCATGATGACACCGCCCTTGAGCATCTCGGCGAGCCCAACTTTCACGCGAAACGCATCCGTTCCTCTCATTGCCATCTCCTCTCTTGCTGCGACGAGTGCAGGTCCGCCGGACCTGTCCCCGCGACGTTATACAAGCGGAGCCCTCTCGATCACCGAAGACCGCGAGCGCGTTTCCTTGACCGATTCAGCCAGCAGTGCGACGCCCGGCTCGATCGCGTCGCGCTCGACGCGGGACACCGAGAGCCTCAGCGCGGAAATGTCCCGACCCTCTGGATCGAAATCCCCTCCCGGCGCGACCGCGACGCCCCGCGCTCCCGCCGCCTCCGTCACGCTCCGTCCCGACACTCCCTCGGGGAGGCGCACCCAGAAGAGCGCGCTTCCCGGCTCGCCGCCCCACCACGAAACCTCCGGAAGGTGCCGCGAGAGCGCCTCTTCCATCGCCTCGCGGCGCGTCTCGACTTCCCAGGCGCGCGCCTTCCGCGCCGCGCGGTCCGCGCCCGCCTTCAGGAACGACGCGATCGCGGCCTGCAGCGGGAGCGGCGTCTGGAAGTCGGCGGTCCGCTTCACGAGAGCGAGCCTCTCGACGACCGCGCGTGGCGCCGCGAGCCAGCCGATGCGGAACCCCGGCACGAGATCCTTCGAGAGCGTGCCGAGCCAGACGACCCGCTCGGGCCGGCGCGCCGCGAGGGGCGTCACGCCCGAGTCCGGCTCCTCGTAGCCGTCTTCGACGACGAGAGCACCCGCATCCTCCGAGGCCTCGAGGATCTCGCGGCGCTTCGCCTCGGTCGCCGTCACGCCCGTCGGGTTCTGCCGCTCCGGCATGACGTAGACGAGCTTCGCACGGCGGCCACGCAACGGAGAGACGTCCGGCCCGTCCGACGTCATCGGCAGCGGGACGATCTCGACACCGGCGAACCGCGCGAGCGCGAGCGCGCCCGTATAGGTCGGCGACTCCATCGCGACGAGGTCGCCCGGGTCGGTGAACGTGCGGAAGAGGAGGTCGAGCCCCTGCTGGGCGCCGCTCGTGACCAGGATCTCGTCGGGGGAGCGCGCAATGCCGCTTTCCGAGAGGCGGCGGGAGATCTCGACGCGCAGTTCCTCGAGGCCGAGCGGGGGAGCGTACTGCCAGAGGTCCGGACGCCGGCTCCACGCTTCGGTCAGCGTCTCGACGAAGCGGTCGAGCGGAAAGAAACGCTCGTCCGGAGTCAGGCGCGACAAGTCAGCAACGAGCGGGAGCGCGACCGGCGGGGGAGCCGCGGCCGAGATCCCGGAGGCGCGGGCGGAGACGAGTTCCGCCGGATCGAAAGTCCGAGACTGCCGCGCCACGGAGCGCACGACGGTGCCGCTTCCGACTCGAGTGGTGGCGAGGCCCTCCTCCACGAGACGCCGGTAAGCGGCCTGGACGCTCCCGCGGTTGACGAGGAGGGCCGCCGCGACCTCGCGCGTCGTCGGGAGGCGCGAAGCCTCCGGGAAGAGTCCCGTCTCGATCCGTGCCGCGAGCGCGGCGAAGAGCTGGTTCGCGAGCGGCTCGCGGGACGAGCGGTCGAGCTCGATCGACTCCAAGTGATCCAATTGGCCCGGCATCGCGCCAATTGTATCGGCTACCGTCCGGCTGTCCGGCGGAATCTATCTAATTGTTGATGACGATTAGGTTATACAGAATCCCGTCGGCAGCTCGGGCGGAGGCGGCGGTTTCGATTAAATGGCTAGCTCATCAACGATTTACTGGATCACTGGCCCAGGTGGAACGCCACCGACGCGTCGAACCCTCGAAACTGCGGTCGTGCCGGGCTAAGCCCCGTGTTTCCGGAGCTCGTCCTCGAGGTTCCGCGCGAAGAGGAACTCCTCGTCCCGCGGGTTCGGGTTCTTCCTCTTCGCGAGCGACGCGCGGACCTTCTGCTCCATCGCGTCGAGCTCCTTGAACGCCTCGGTGAGCTCCCGAACGATTGCGCGGCGCACCGTCTCGTCGTCCCCCTTCTGGACCAGGTTCAGGTTGCCCTTGAGCTTCTGCGCGAGGACGCGAGAGAGATACAGGATCCGGTCGGCCGAGGTCTTCACTTCTCGCGGCTCGCGAAGAGCTCCTCGGTCAGGGGATGCTTGAAGAGCTGCTCGATGACGGCGGGGGAGATAGCCGCGACGTCGGCGCCCATCAGCGCGGCGTCGAGCACGTGGACCGGGTTGCGCAGCTCGGACACGAGGATCTGGGTCTGGAAACCGTAGTTGTCGTACACGCGGATGATCTGCTCCACGAGGTCCATCCCGATCGAGCCGACTTCGTCGAGCGGGCCCACCGCGGGAGCGATGTAGCTCACGTTCGACTTCGCGGCGATCAGGGCCTGCGCCGCCGAGAAGCAGCCGGAGGCGCAGACGGCCACCTGGTCCTGCGCGAGCAGACGCGCGACGCGCATCCCCTCGGGCTGCGACGGCAGCTGCACGACCATGTCCTTGCCGAGCTTCGCGAGCTCCCGCGCCTCCTTGTACATGCCCTTCGCGTCGCTCGAGACGGGGGAGACGCACACGGGGCCGTCGGTCAGCTGGGCCAGGTCGCGCGCCGCGCGGCGGTAGTCGAGGCCGGCCTTTTCGGCGGCACCGGCCGAGAGCCAGACGCCGTCCAGAAGGCCCCAGTCGCGGACCTTTTTCGCCTCGTCGGAGATTGCGCTGTCTAGAAAGAACCGCATGGGCGGGCGGGGATTCTACATTCCCTCCCGCGTCCGGCCGGGCGGAGCCCGTCAGTCGATCGCGCTTTCCGCCTTGCCGAGAGCGTCCTTGTACCGGGCGGCGGCCCTCTTGAACGCTCCGATCGTGCCGCGGCGCCCGGAAGCGCGCAGGGCATCCCCGCGGGACAGGTGGTTTCGCGCCTCGCGGATCTCCTGGCGGTTGGCGCCCCGGCTCCGGGCCTCGGCCAGCGTGCTCGTCGCCAGTCCCCGCGCGATCGCCACGAGGTCGTCCATCAGCCCGATCCCGGAGCTCCCGTCCAGGAGGCGGTCCTTGACCGCGGCCTCCAGGTCGCCGATCGCGCCTTCGATGTTGCCGGCGGCCGCGGGATAGTCGGCCGGATCCTTCGAGAGCTCCTGCGCCGCGTCCTCGAGCTTGGACACGACGTCCTCCGCCTTGTCCGCGAGCTTCCGATCCCGGCTCTCGTCGATGAGGTCTTCGAGGTCGTAAATGACGTCCTCGATCGCTCGCTGCGGATCGGAAACTTCGTAGCGTTGCGCGAGTGTCGCTCCGCACGACGCGACCGAGATCAAGACGGCGAGCAGCAGCTTCTTCATCATCGGCCCGTTCTTCCGCAAACGGCGTGCCGGTCCGGCGTCAGCCCGGCTGGAGGCTCCGCTCGCAGCGGCTCAAGAAGGAGTCGACGTCGGGTTCCGCGAGCGGCTTCGCGCGGTCGAGGCGGTCGATCAGCGCGAGCGCGACGTAGAGGCCGAGGTCCGCCGGGGGGGTCGCGTGCTTGGAGGAGTAGCCTGCGAGGAAACCTTCGGAGCCGGCGCGCCGGGTCTCCTCGTCGCCGAGCATCGAGACGTCCGCGAGAAAGCCCCCGAGGTCGAGACCGGGATCGCTCATGCGGCAATCCTCGAAGCGATAGAGGTAGAAGGAGCCCTCCACACCGTAAAGGACGCGGTCGAGGCCGAAGCGCCCGTGGATCGGCGCCCGACGTCGAGGTCCCGCGGCGCGCGCTTCGATCGAACGGAGAACGCTTTCCAGACGGCCCGGGAAATCCGCACCCGGATACCGGTCCGCGAGGCGGCCTCGCACGCGCTCGCGCGTCCCGCGGTATCGCTCTCCCAGGAGATCGTCTTCCGTCTCCTGGAACGAAATCCCGCTGCCGTGAAGGATCGCGAGGGACTGCCCGACGCGTTCCGCGCGCCGCCGGAAGAGCGGCGCGTTCTCCCGGTCGGCGACGTACTCCGCGAGGTTCATCCAGGGGTCGAAGTCGTAAAGGACGAGCCTCGGCTCACCCGCGAGGCGCGCGATCGGGCGGGGGATCCTGACGCGCGACGCAGCGAGCTCGTCGTGCAACCGCACGGCGGCGTCGAAGTCGGCCGCCGCGCGGTCCGCCGATGCATGGAGCCTCCCGGTCACGATGTGGAGCTCGTTCGGGCGCGCGTCGTCGCCTCCGAAATTGAGGACGTACCGCAGGTCGCGGGAGTCGCCACCCGCGCCGTTCGCGACCCAGGCCGCCCTCGAGGACTCGAGCCTCGTCTGGCCCTCCCGGAATTCCAGCAGCTCCGCGGTCAGGCAGGAGTGCATCCGCTCGGCGTCAGCGGCCTTTCCGAGAGCACGATCCGCGTCCGACAGCAGTGAAGAGCTCCCCGGATCTCCGTTCTCCGCAAGAAAGCGGAGCACGAGCGTGCGTCCGCCGTTGTCGTAAGTGACCAGAGAAGCCGCCTGGTCGAGCGTCCGGAATCCGTGCCCGTAGTCGGTGAAGTAGCGTTCGCGGCTCCGCAGGTGCCTGAGCACGCGGGCCACGTCGAAGCCTTCGCCCTCGTCGCTGATCGCCACGACCGCGCCCCGGCGCGTGAGGACGATCTCGACCGAGATGGATTTGGCGGGATCGCCGCAGTTGCCCCGCTTGTAGGCATTGCCGAGGCCGCTCTTGAGCGGCACGAGCAGGTCCCGGATCGACCGGGACCGGGGGACCGCGGCGAACCGCTCGGAGAGCAGCACCTCGAGGAGAGGGAAGAGATCCGCCCGCGAGCGTCCGCGAAGGACGAGGTGAACGTCGGAGGAGAGAACGCGGGGGTCCGTGAGATCGGTGAGCGGCGCACCGAGGGGAGCGGGCGCCCCGATCTCCGCGAGCAGGTCGACGCGAGTGCGGTCGAGGTCGATCATGCTCGCATCCGCCGAACGCGGCCACCCGCTTCGCGGGACATTACGACGTCCTCTGCAAGTAACCTCCCGGGTTGAAGGTCACGTAGAACTTCTCCATCGATCTGTCGCTCTTGAATCTCTTGTTCTTCCTCAGGAAGGACCGAACCGCTTCCAGGGGTCCCGGTCCGAATTCCGGGAAAACCGGATGGCCGTTGACGTTCGTGTCCTCGACGATGAGGTAACTGCCGCGCGACACGAGCTTGCTGTAGATCTCCAGCTCTCGAAGTACGTGGGCTTTCGAGTGATCGGAGTCGAGCATCACGAGCACCCGGGCGCGCGGAGGTATCAGCTTTCGGACCCGTGAGACGGTCTTCTGGTCGACCGAGGATCCCTGTATGCAGCGGATTCTTCTGTGGCGGAGGACTCTAGCTTTGACCTTCTGCCGGGTATCGATCGTTATGACGAGTCCGTTCTGGACGGCGTCGCAGACCGTGGCCAGGTAGAGCGCCGATCCGCCGTGATACGTCCCGGTCTCGATGATCACGTCGGGCTTGAGGCTGTAAATGATTTCCTGGTAAATCCAGAGATCCAGGGGAAGCTTCCAGGTCTGGACACCGAGGAAAAAGGTGGCCCCCCAGGTTTTCCCGGCCCGGGCGTAGTAGAGCCTGTGAAACTCGTCGGCTGTTCTCCGTTCGGACGTCTTCTTCATGACCATTTGCGCGCGTCCGGGCATCACACCTCGTCGAGTTTCTTGCGCAAGCCGAAGAACCTCTCCGTCAGGTAGTTCAGCCGCCGCCTGTCCTGGGGCTGCTGCACGTAGTTGATCGGTTCGTCGTTCCCGTCGACGATGACGTTCGTCGGGTTGAGGGCCTTCGGATGGATCCGGTCCGGGTACCGGACCGCCGCGCTCCGGGTCTTGGCGAAGACCGCGACGAAGTCGTTCCAGACGTCCCCGTCCTGCCATCCGACGAAGCTCTCGAGCAGCACGGAGTCGTAGCCCGACCGATGGGCCCACTCGTTCAAAGCGGCGCCGGCGTCCGGATAGAAACGCCAGTTGTCCGTCGGATGCCGGTGGAAAGGGCCGTTCGAGGGGACGTTCAAATAGAGAACGCCTTCGGGTTTCAGGATCCGCAACGCCTCCAGGAACGTGAGCCAGAACATCTGGCTGTGCTCGAGACAGGAGCTCGAGACCACGGCATCGGCAAAATCGTCTTCGATTCGGAACCGATACGGATCGTCGAGAACGAGGTCGACCCCTTCGCCGGGGACGAAGTCGAGGCCGACGTACCGGGAGTCCGGGGGCGCCACGTCCCTGAGAGACCCGTTGACGCTCTGCGAGCCGATCTCGACGATCGTCGGACGCTTCACGTCCTTGAGGTAAGTCCGGAAGAACAGCTTGCAGTGACGTCGCGCCGACCTGTGCATCGGATCCTCAGGCAGCCGGCCCGGGAGCTCGTCCCGAGAGGAGCGCTTCGAGCTGCCCGACGCGGACGCCAATCGTGTGAGAACGGGCGATGAAGTCGCGGGCCTTCTCGCCCATCCGCTCGCAGCGGGCGCGATCGGACGTGAGGACCCCGAGGTTTTCGCGAAACTCGTCCAGGTCGTTCGCTAGGAGGCCGGTGCGTCCGTCCTGGATGCTGATCTCGCCCGAGTCGGTCCGCATGGTCACCACGGGGCGCCCGCAGGCCTGGGCCTCGAGGACGGAAACCCACACGCGGTCGAGCGGGTGCGGATACGCGTAGACGTCGCAGGCGGCGAAGTACGGGCGCACGTCCTCCACGGACCCGGCGAGCCGGACCCGGTCCGTGAGGCCCTTTTCCGCCACGCGTTTCTCGACGGCTGCCCGCCCTTTCCCGTCGCCGACGAGGAGGAGCCGCGCCGCCGGCAGCGGCGCCAGCGCGTCGAGCAGGTCGAGGATCATCTCGGTCTTTCCCGGCCGGCCGTGGTTCATCGGGCGCGAGAGCCGGCTGACGCAGAGGACGACCGGGGCGTCCCCGGCCACCCCCAGCACGCCGCGCGCCTCCTCTCGCGAGGGGACCGTCTCCCAGGGTTGGACCGCGGGCGGCAGCACGTGGACCTTTTCGGGATCGACGCTGCCGGCACGGAGCCGTTCGGCGACTGCCGGCCGGAACGCGGCGACGGCGTCCGCCCGCCGCAGGGAAAGCCGGTGAGCGAGCACGTATAGCCACCGGAGCGCCGTCGGAAGCCGTTCCGGACGACCTTTCGCGGCTGCATAGAGGACGTAGCGCCGCGGCCGCAGCCACCAGCCGAAGAAGTCGGGGTAGGTCACCGAGGGCGAGTACACGAGCCACGCGTCCGGCGAGAACTGCTTCATCCTCCGGCGGACCGCGAACGCTTCGGCGAGCAGGCGGCGAAGAGGCGCCTTTTCGCGCCAGAAGTCGCGCGCATCGAGTCGCGAGACGAACTCGACCTCGTGTCCCGCCGCCTGGAGAGCCTGGAACAGGCTTTCGACTAGGACGTGGTCCCCGGAGTGGCCCCCTCCGATGAACCAGGCCCGCGGGACATGGAATGCGATCCTCACGATCCCTCCGCGAGACAGGGGCAAGAAGGTTGCAGCGCAAGGGGGACAGGGGAGGATCCGAGTTGCATCGTCTTTGGCGAAGCGTGGTCGAGCCGGTCCTCGAAGCGACCCGGCCGGCCGTCATCCTGGAGATCGGGGCGAGCGACGGCCGGAACACCGAGCACCTGCTCGAGTACTGCCGGCAAAAGGGGGGCGTCTGCCACACGGTCGACCCGGTGCCGGGATTCGACGTGGCGGAGTGGCAGGCGCGCTACGGCGACGTGTTCGTGTTCCACCGACTCACGAGCCTGGAAGCGCTGCCGGAAATCCCCGTGCCCGACGTCGCCCTGATCGACGGCGACCACAACTGGTACACGGTCTTCCACGAGCTCCGGCTCATCGAGGAGCGGGCGCGCGCCGAGAAACACGACTTCCCCGTCGTCATCCTCCACGACGTGGGCTGGCCCTACGGGCGACGGGATCTCTACTACGACCCGTCCACGGTTCCGGCGGAGCACCGTCAGCCTTTCCGAAAGGGGGGCATGCGCCCCGGTCACGCCGAGCTCGTCGACGAAGGCGGGCTGAATCCGAGCTTCCACAACGCGGTGACGGAAGGGGGAGTGCGCAACGGCGTCCTCACCGCGGTCGAGGATTTCGTGAAGCAGAACGACCGGCCGTTGGAGCTCACGGTCGTTCCCGGGATCCACGATCTCGGCATCCTCTACCCGAAGGAGGCCGTCCGCGGAAACGACCGGCTGTGCGAGCTGCTCGAGGGATTCGGTTCGGCGGATTTCCTCGCCCGCCAGTGCCGGCTCGTCGAGAAACGGCGCGTCAAGGAGGTCATGCGGTCGACGGAGCTCCGCCGCCAGCTGAAACGGGCGAAGAGACGTGTCGAAGAGCTGGAGAGCCGCATGCTCCCCGCAGAAGCGGGGTCTCCCGCCACGCAGTCGGAGACGTAGGGGGCGCGTCTCGGCGGCGGACGTCATTTCTCGCTGAGCTCCGCCTCGATCTGTTTCGCCCGGACCTCGATCGAGTGGGAACGCGCGACGTAATCGCGGGCCGCGCGCCCCATCGTTTCGCAGCGGCCCTTGTCCGCCGCGAGTGCCGAGAGTTGGCGGCCGAAGTCGTCCAGGTCGCGGGCGAGGATCCCGGTCTTCCCGTCCTCGACCGTCAGCTCGGCGGAGGGGCTGCGCATCGTGACGACGGGCCGGCCGCAAGCTTGCGCTTCGAGAACCGAGAGACGCGGCTGATCCCGCGAGTCGGGATACGCGTAGACGTCGGAAGCCGCGAAGAACCAGGACAGATCTTCGTTCGGCACCGGCCGGAAGAGGCGGACGGACTCCTCGCCGATCGCCGCCGCACGTTCTTCGACCACGGCCCGCCCGGGGCCGTCCCCGACGATGACGACGACGCGCCCGCGATCCGGCGTTTCGAAGACGCTGTCGAGGAGCTTGAGAACGATCTCGGTCTTCTGGTCTTTGGCACCCGGTTCGGTCAGCCGGCTGACGCACAGGACGATCGACGCTTCGACGGGCAGCCCGAGGCGCAGCCGCGCCTCCCGCTGCGCGGGTACGAAAGGACGGATCGGGACCGCGGGGGGCAGAGTCGCCAGGCGGCGCTCGGCGACCCCGTGCCGCCGCAACCGTTCGCCATTTGCCGGGCGCGCCGCGATGACCCGATCGGCCCGGGAGAGCGACAGCCGGTGGGCGGACGCGAAGAGCCACCGCCACCCCTTCGGCAGGCGGTCGGACTGCCACGTGTGCGCCGAGAGCAGGACGTAGCGCCGCGGCCGCTGCCACCAGCCGAAGAGGTCGGGATAGGTCCGGGACGTGTCGTAGGCGAGCCACGCGTCCGGCGAGAACCGCTTCATCCGGCCGCGGATGTCGAACGCTTCGCGCAGCAGTCGGCGTGCCGGGACGCGGCCTTTCCACAGGTCGCGAAGGTCGAGCGAGGAAACGATCTCGATCTCGTGACCCCGGCGGCGCAGCGCATCGAAGAGGTTGTGGAGGAAGATCGGATCGCCGCCCCGGGAAGGCTGGAGGTCGAAGTGCGACGGGCGGGGGGAGTAGCAGGCGATGCGCACGGACTTTCGTCGCCTTCAGGACGCCGCGACGAGCACGCGCCGGCTCTCGTCGAGCAGGCGCGCCGCCAGCCAGGGTCCGTTTTCTTTTTCGGAGTGGATCTGCGCGAGCCGCAGCAGGGTCGCGCCTTCGAGGAAACGCACGAGACGCGGGTCGAGCTCTTCGTCGAGCTCCCGGCTGCGTTGCCGGAACGCTTCGGCGACCGCCGCGAGGCCGTCCGGCCTTCCGAGAGATTTCAGCGAGAGGAGCCCGAGGTGCGCGAGGAAGTTGGCGACGTCCACCGCCGGCTCCGACATCGCGGCGTCGTCGAAGTCGAGCAGGGAAAGCCCGTGCTCGCCGGCGAGCACCTGGTCGTAATAGAAGTCCCGGTGAACGGGACGCCAACGCCACAGCCCGGCCTGCCACGACCGCTCCTGCACGAGGGCGAGGGCTTCCTGGGCGGGTTCCCCCAGGGAAGGACACAGCGCCGCAAGCCGCTCGACTCTTTCCTTGAGCGGCTCGATCTCCTTCTCCGGCGAATGGCGCCGGGGGAGCTCCAGGGTTGCGCGGTGCAAATCGTGGAGTGCCTCGGCGATTCTCGCGGCGACTCCCTCGTCGCCCGCGACGAGAGAATCGGCTACCGGCTCGCCTTTCACCTCCCGTTGAAGGGAGGCGTCGAGGGCCGGAAGATGGGCGATGGCGTCGGGAATCGCCACGCCCGGGCCCCAGACACGAGCTCCACCGACGAGCCGAAGGACCTCGTGCACGCGCGCCGCGCGCCCGCGGGCGTAGGTCTTCGCGTAGAGCGTTTCCGACCACACCGCTCCGCCACCGTTTCCCCGCACGCGAAACCGAAGCGTGCAGCGGCGGCCCGGTTTGTGCCGCACGATCTCCAGCGCCAGGAGCTCCGTCGGGCGTCCGTACACGCCCCGTTCGAGCTCCCTCGCGACGGTTTCCGGGTCCTGGAGAGAAACGAGCGCGGGCAACGCGGGGTCCACGGCCTGCGCGCCGTTCCCGGAAGATCGCCGCCTCGACGATCGCTCGTATTCCTCGAACCGCCGCGCCGCGAGCTCGACGATGTACGCGACTCTGTCGGGCCAGTCGGGGCGCATCTGGCGGAAGGGAGCGACGGCGCGCCGAAGGAGCGCCGTCGACTCGAAGAGCGCGACGCTCCAGGCGACGTCCGGGCGCTCGAGCACGCACGCCTCGAGGAACGCTGCGCGAGCGCCTTCGAGGGCCGTCGCGTCTTCCCGGTTTTGCTCGAGGTGAGCGATGAAGTTGCCGACGTCGGCCGCGGGGGGACCGATGCAGATCTCGTCGAAGTCGAGGAGAGTCACGCCGCGCGGAGAGACGAGCGCCTGGTCGTCGTAGAAGTCGCCGTGCAGAACGGAGGTCCGGGTATCGAGCTGGCCGATCCGGGCGGCGATGCGCGTCGCGAGCTGGAGGCTCTGCTCTGCGCGCTCGGGCAGAAGGGACCCGATCGCCATCCCGGAAGCCATTACGGAACCGGCTGCGTCAAGACCGTACAGCTCGGGAATGGCGTCGATCGCGGTCGAATGGAGCTCCTCGAGAGCTTCCGCGACGAGCGGCATGGACTCTTTGAAGTCGCCGCCGCCCCGGAGGTCGCGAAGGCGCGTGCCTTCCGCCTCGGCGTGGGTCACCAGCTCGAGCTCGGAATCGTAGGCGAGGGCCGGCGGAGTCGGGAGAAACGCGGCCGAGAGCAGCCGCGCGATTCGGAACCGCCTCTCCGCGACGCCTCGCGCATAGAGCTTTCCGTAGACCACGGAGTGGGTGCTTCCCTCGAGCCGGTACCGGAGCAGCGCCTTTCGCCGCGGCTTGTACCGGATCCGCTCGATCTCGGTGACGTCGAACGCCGCACGGTCCACGTCCGGGAGCGACTCGCGGAGGGCCGCGCGGGCCTCGGACGCCGACGCCGCGCGCAGCAGCCGGCGAAGCTTCCGGTCGACCGGATAGACCTCGACGAGCGCCGGCAGCTCCTCGAGGAAGATCCCGCGCGGAATCGGCAGCTCGCCGTGGCTGCGCCGTGCCCGGTCGAGCAACCGCTGAAAGGAGCTGCGGTTCCAGTCCGTCTCCGCGGCGCCGTCGGCGTGGATCGAGGCGTGTGCCGGCAGTTCGAGTGCCGCCCCGTCGCGCTTCGACTCGAGCCGCAGCCGGTACTGGACGATGCAGTTGGTGCCGGCCTTGTACCGGACGTAGATCGGCCGGCACTCGGTGAGCTCGAAGCCGGAGTCGGGACGGAGGCGTGACCCGAGCTCCGCCTGCATCACCTCCCCGTCGAAGAGGGTGCCGAGCCCGGGGAGCGCGCGGTCGGCGGGCGGCGGAATGCGGGTCACGTCGTTCGACCCGCGAGCACCCGCGGCGTCCACGGGCTGTCCGCGGCCTGCAGGTCGCTCAGCTGGCGGTATCGCCCGTTTCGCGCAATCAGCTCCGGGTGCGTTCCCCGCTCCACGATGCGGCCCTGATCCACGACGACGATCATGTCGGCGCGGCGAATGGTCGAGAACCGGTGTGCGATGAGGATTGCCGTACGCTTTTCGAGAAGCCGCTCGAGCGCGACGAGTACCAGGCTTTCGGACTCCGCGTCGAGAGCGGTCGTCGGCTCGTCCAGCAGGACGATCGGTGCATTCTTGAGCAGCGCGCGGGCGATCGCCAACCGCTGCCGCTGGCCGCCGGAGAGCGTGACGCCCCTCTCACCGATGACGCTCTCGTATCCTTCCGGATAAGCGCGGATCACGTCGTGGATCAGGGCGGCGCGCGCCGCTTCCTCGATCTCTTCCCTCGTGCAGGCGGTCTTCCCGTAGGCGATGTTCTCGTGGAACGTCCCCGCGAACAGCATCCCGTCCTGCGGCACGATGCTGATCTGGTCGCGGAGCGACTTCAGCGTGAGCTCCCGGACGTCGATTCCGTCGATCCGGACGCTTCCGGCAACCGGGTCGTACAGGCGCGGAACGAGGTTCACGAGCGTCGACTTCCCGCCGCCGGTCGCTCCGACCAGCGCGACCGTGCTGCCGGCGTCGACGACGAGGTCGATGCCGTGCAGGACGGGCACCCCCCGCTTGTAGGCGAAGTCGACCCCTTCGAACCGAATCTCTCCCGCGAAGGCGGGCGCGACGCGCGAGCCGTCGCGAACGTCCGTCCTTTCGTCGAGGAGCGCCGTCACGCGCTCCAGGTTGGCGCTCGCCTTGGCCGCCCTCTTCGTGACGCGGGAGATCCGCCTCAGGGGGCGATAGAGCGCCTGCATGTAAGCGACGAACACGACGAGCTCGCCCGTGGTCAGCCGCCCCGAGATCACCTGGATCGCCCCGAGCCAGAGCGTCGCCGCGGTCGCCACACCGACGGAGAGCTCGACTGCGCGGTTCAACGTCGCCTCGAGCCGCGCCGCCTTCAGCCCCTCCCGGAGGCTCTTCTTGTTGATGCTCCGGAGCCGCGCGTCTTCCTCGTCCTCGCGCGCGAACATCTGGACGAGGTGGATCCCGGCGATCGCCTCGTGGAGGCGCCCGGCCATCTCTCCCTCGCGCACGCGCTGTTTCCGCGTCGCCGCCCGGATCCGGCCCGAGTACAGACCCGAGAAGAAGAGGATCGCCGGCAGGACGAGTGCGGTGACGAGCGCCAGCCGCCACGAGAGGAGGAACATCATGACGACGAGGCCCCCGAGGATGAATCCCTCGGTCGCGAAGTAGA
>DASRPJ010000038.1:0-13528 GCA_035646435.1 Thermoanaerobaculia bacterium
GCGACCTCCGGGAGCGGGACGGGCGCGTAACGCCCCGTGAGCAGGTCGCGGATCTCCGACACCGTGCGGCGGCCGTCGGCGAGGTTGAACGCCTCCCACGCGAGCACGCCGTCGTCCCGGGTCGGGAGCGCGGCCTTCGACGCCTCCTCCGCGCCGAGCGCCTCGGTCAAGTAGTCCGAGTAGTAGATGCCGAGCGGGCCGACGATCCCGGTGCTTCGCGCGGGAACCCGGCCGTCGCCGTTCGCCTCGGCCGGGACGTTCGGCGCGGCGGCGCGCAGGCGGGCCTTCTCGTCCCGGACGAGCGGAGCCACGGAGGGCCAGAGCCGGGAGATCGAGTCGAGAGTCGCCGCCGCGCGCTCGATCGACTCTCGCCGGGCGAGCGCCGCGTCGCGCGAGGAAGACTCCGGGTGGAATCGCGCGCGCGCGACGTTCGCCTCCTGCCCGGCGAGCGCCCAGCCGGCGAGGCGCGGAGCCTCCTCGGCGGGCAGCGCCGCGAGCGTCCAGGCGATGCCGGCGGCCATGTACGCCACCCGACCGAGCTTGGTCGCGTCGAGGTTCTCGGGGAGGTCCCGGTTCGTGTGGATCGTGACGTCGGGCCAGTCGTGGAAATACACCATCGGCACGCCGTGGCTCGCGTCCTCGAACACCTGGTGGTCGCTCCCGAGCTCGATCCCGCGCAGGTCGGCGACGAGGGCCTCGCGGTCCCCGGTCGGCCACACGAAACCGCGGCCCGGCTCGCCGCCGTTCTCCGCGTGGCGGGCGGAGGCGGCGAGGACCTGGTCCAGAAAGGCGCGGGCGATCTCGTCGACGACGTGGGGGCGCGACTCGGCGGAGCGAGAGACGTGGAGCGTGCCGCGCGTCGCCGAAAGCCTCCCGCCCACCATGTCGAGGTGGATGCCCGCGACGAGGCGGCGCGCGATCTCGGGGTTGCGCACGAGCCACGCCTGGGAGCCAGCGATCTCCGGGACCCACAGGAAGCGGATCGTTCGGGTCGGGCGGGGAAGGGTGCCGCGGGCGATCCCGGCGGTCAGGGCGCGAGCGACCTCGAAAATCGCCGCGCTGCCGGAGGCGTTGTCGTTCGCGCCCGCGGACTGGTGGCAGAGGTGCGCGGTCAGGACCACCTCGCCGGCGGCTGCGTCCGGCGGCGAGCCGGGCGAGGGGCCGGCTCCGGGAATGGTCGCCGAAACGACGTCGTAGCTCGCCGGGACCATCTTCGCGCGGACGCGGGCGGCGAGCACGACCTTCTCTCCGGCGGCGAGGCGCGTACGGTAGTCGGCGGCCTGCCGCTTCGAGACCATGAACGCGAACTTGTTACGGGTCTCGTAGGGATCGAGGTGACCCCACCGGACGAGGTCGCGGTCGTCCCCGGACCACGCGGTCGTCTGATTCGGGAACGCGGAGAGAAACCCGACCGCTCCGCGCTCGAGGCAGGCGAGCCGGTGGACGGGGGGCAGCGGCCCGTCCGCGAGGACGACTTTGCCGCGCACGTCCTTGCCGGCGTAGTCCCCGGGGTCGGTCCCGCGCCCGACGTCGACGAGGGGCGCGGTGACGTCAGAGTCCTGGCTGTAGTCGGCGAGTGCGACCGGCAGCTCCGGGAACGACGCGACGCGGCCGGGCCGCGGCGAGACCTCCTCGAGCAGCGCGGACTCCGGCGCCCAGCCGAAGTAACTGCGGAAGTGCGCGTAGCGGGTCTTTCCGTCCGCGGGGTACCGCTCAATCTTCGCCGTCGCAAGTCCGGCGGCGCGCAGCTTCCTCTCGAGGTGCGCCGCCGCGGCGGCGAACCCGGGCGATCCCTGGACGCGGTGGAAGCGGGAGAGCTCTCGGACCGTCTCGAGCGTCGCGACGCCGTCGACCTGCGCACGGATCGCCGACGGCGTCGCGTCGGGCCAGAACGCGATCGCGCGATCCAGACCGTTGGCGGCGGCGGCGGCGAGTAAGACCGCCGCCGCGCCGAGGGCTCTCTTTACGAAACCACCTTGAACGGGACGACCCCGCCGGTCTTCTCCCACACCATCGCGAGCTTGCCGCCCTGGTCCGTCACGTCGACGAACGCGACCGTGAACTGGTCCACGGAGAAGGCCGGCTTCGCCATCTGCATCGGGACGCGGACGACGTCGTGCTTCGCGTCGTAGTTGTACGCGCCCCACGTCTTCACTTTCTCGTTCGGGTCGTACTTCTCCTGGCGCGGCTGCTTCGAGAGGACGAGCGTCCACGCGGGCTCCTTCAAGTCCACGAAGAGCGAGTACTCACCCGGCTCGAGCCGCTTGCCGCCGATCTCGAGCGGCACCTCGGTCTTGAGCGTCGTCGTGGCGTTCGCGCCGGCCCGCCACACGGCACCGCCGTCGCTGACCGCCTTGCCGTAGTCCGCGCCGGCGCCGAAAATGTTCGTGCGTCCGCGTAGCGTCGGCCGCGCGTAAGAGACCTCGATCCACTTGCCGCCGGTGTAACGACGCTGGCCGTCCTTGTCCGGCTCGCTCCACTTACCCCCGACCTGCGTGGCGGCGACGCCCGGCGGAGAGAGGGGGCGCGAGGGTTGCGCGAGAGCCGTGGACGCGACGAGAAGGGCCGTGAGAACCGAAACGAGAGATCGCGATCGAGTCATTGGCTTGGCTCCTTTTCGAAAAGGTCGCTAGTATAGAATTCGCGCGCCTTTCATGAAGAGACCTTCGGGATCCGAGCGCGGGCGGCGCGCGCTCGCGGCGTCGACCGCCGGTCTGGCGGGCCTCCTTTCCGTCCTCCTGCTCGGCGCGAGCGACGTGCGCAGCGGCGACCGGCTTTCCTTCGCGCTCACGGGCGCCCGCGTCGTCGCCGCCCCCGGCCGCACTTTTGATCCCGGCGTCGTGATCGTGCGCGGCGGCGTCGTGGAGGCGGTCGGGGGGGAGGGGCGGGTCTCGATTCCGGCGGACGCCCGCGTTTACGACCTGAAAGGGAAAGTCGTCCACGCGGCGTTCGTCGACCCGTACGTTCCCGCGGACCGGCTTGCCGGAAGGAAACCCCGCGGCCCCTCCGACGAAGAGGATCCGTCGGAGGAGCGGACTCCCGCGGCGTCCCGAGCCCCGAGAGGACCGGCGGATCACCCCCTTGCGTCGGTCCGCGCGCACGAAAGCGTCCTCGACTCGCTGACCGTTGCCGACCGCGTGTCCGACTCGTATCGCCGGACCGGCTACGCCGTCGTCGCGGCGGCGCCGACGACCGGGACCCTGCGGGGCCACGCCGCGATCGTGTCGCTGGCGGACGGCCCGCTGTCCGGGCGGGTTCTCGAGGCGGAGAGCGCGCAGGTCGTCTCGCTCGAGCCCGACCGGATCGATTTCGCGAACTTCGCGCGCGCGACGTATCCCGCTTCGGAGATGGGCGCGGTGGCGCTCGTTCGCCAGAGCTTCCTGGACGCCCGCTGGTGGACCGACGCGGAGGCGGCCTACCGGCGCCGGCCGGCCGGGCAGGCGCGTCCCCGGCTCGTCACCGCGAGCGCGGCGCTCGCCCGCGCGTCCCAGGGTCGGGAGACGGTGCTCTTCGAAGCGGCGGACGTGCTCGGGCTCCTGCGCGGCATCAAGGTCGCGAACGAGATGAAGCTCTCCGCGCTCCACGTCGGCGCGGGCGACGAGTACCGCCTGCGCGACCAGGTCGTGGCGGCGCGCCCGGAGCTCGTCCTGCGCGTCGACTTCCCGCGCCCATACAAGATGGACGACGAGGCGGAGTGGCTGGACGTCTCCCTCGAACGGCTGCGCGCCATCGACCGCGCGCCCTCGAACCCGAAGTGGATGCGCGACGCGGGAGTGAGCTTCTCGTTCACCACGGCGGGTCTCGAAGACCCCGAGGAGTTGGGCAGGCGCGTGCGCGAGGCGATCTCGCGCGGTCTCTCCCGCCAGGACGCCCTCGCCGCGGTGACGACGATCCCGGCCCGCCAGCTCGGCCTCGGCGACCGGCTCGGCGCGATCGAGCCGGGGAAGATAGCGAACCTCGTCGTCGCGACCGGCGAGCCCTTTGCCCCGGCGACCCGGGTGACCGAGGTCTGGATCGACGGGAAGCGGTACGCCGTGCCGGCGAAGAGAGACGCTCTCTCCGCGAGCGCGGAGAGGGAACCTGCCCCCGACGTGCGCCCCTTCCCGGCGCGCGACGACGGTCCCGTGGCGGCGCCGAAAGCGGTCGTCGTCCGCGGCGCGACCGTCTGGACGCAGGGCGGCTCGGGAATCCTCGAGAACGCCGACGTCGTCGTTTCCGGCGGAAAGGTCGTCGCGGTCGGCCGGGGGATTACTGTCCCCGCGGGCGCCGTCGAGATCGAGGGGCGCGGGCGGCACGTCACGCCGGGGATCATCGACGCCCACTCGCACGCGGCGATCGACGGCCAGGTCAACGAGCTCACCCACAACGTCACCGCCGAAGTGCGGATCCGGGACGTCCTGGACCCCTTCGACGTCTCGATGTACAGGCAGCTCGCCGGCGGGACGACCGCGGCGAACGTGCTCCACGGCTCGGGAAACGCGATCGGCGGCCAGAACGCGACGATCAAGTTCCGGCGCGGCGGCGGGCCGGACGACCTCCTGATCACGACCGCGCCGGAAGGGATCAAGTTCGCGCTCGGGGAGAACCCGAAGCGCTCGAACGTGAACCTGCCTTTCGGGACGACCCCGCGCTACCCCCAGACGCGGATGGGAGTGGCCAACCTGATCCGCGAGCGGTTCCTCGCCGCGCGGGACTACCGGCAGCGGCAGGAGGAGTATCGGAAGGCTTCCGCCGGGAAGGGGAGCGCGGCGACGGGGAGAGTCCCGCCGAAGAGGGACCTCCAGCTCGAAGCGATCGCGGAGATCCTCGAGGGCAAGCGGAAGATCCACTGCCACTCGTACGTCAAGAGCGAGATCCTCGAGATGATCCGCACCGCCGACGAGTTCGGCGTGAAGATCGCCACCTTTCAGCACGTCCTCGAGGGGTACAAGGTCGCGGACGAGATCGCGAAGCACGGCGCGGGAGCGTCCCTCTTCACCGACTGGTGGGCGTACAAGTTCGAGGTCTACGACGCAATTCCGTACGCCGGGCCGCTCCTCCACGAGCGCGGCGTGCTGACGTCCTTCAACTCCGACTCGGACGAGCTCGCGCGGCGCCTGAACGCCGAGGCGGGGAAGGCCGTCAAGTACGGCGGTTTGAAGCCGGCCGACGCGCTCGCGTTCGTGACGTCGAACCCCGCCAAGCAGCTCGGCATCTTTGACCGCACCGGGTCGCTCGAGCCCGGGAAGGACGGGGACTTCGTCGTGTGGAGCGGCGACCCGCTCGCGAGCGCGACGGTCGCTATGGAGACGTGGATCGAGGGGCGGAAGTACTTCGACCGCGCAGCCGACCTCGCGCGCCGCCACGCGCTCGAGCGGGAGCGCGCCGACCTCGTCGCGAAAGCGAAGAAGCTGATCGACCGAGGGAAGGCCGAAGGCGAGAAGCCTGCCGCCGCTCCCGCTCCGCCGCCGCCCGTGGCGACGCGCGCTCCCGAGGAGCCGGAGCTTCGCCCGACTCCGGCGGAGCCGCCCGCGCCCGCGCCGACTCCGGTTCCGCCTCCCCGGAGACGGCCTTGAAGAGGGCGCTCGCGCTCTCCGTTCTCGCGGCGGCGACGACGCTGTCCGCGGAGACGATCGCGATCGTGGGGGGGACGATTCACCCGGTCTCGGCCCCCGAGATTCGCGAAGGAACGGTGCTGATCGTCGACGGCAAGATCACGGCCGTCGGGTCGACCGTCCAGATCCCCGCCGGAACGGAGACGTACGACGCCCGCGGCAAGCACGTGTACCCCTCGCTCCTGCCGGCGGCGACGGACCTCGGCCTCGTCGAGATCGGAGCAGTCCGCGCGACCGTCGACACGGTCGAGACCGGCGAGGTCAACCCGCAGGCGCGCGCCGACTACGCGATGAACTTCGACTCCGAGCTGCTTCCCGTGACGCGCTCCGCGGGCGTCCTCGTCTCCGGCGTGACCCCGACGGGCGGCATCGTCTCGGGCACCGGCGCCGTGATGAAGCTCGACGGCTGGACCCGGGAGGACGCGGGTATCCGGGCGCCGGCCTACGTCACGGTCACGTGGCCGAGCCTCGCGCTCGACCGCACGCCGCAGGCGAGGTTCTCCGTCCGGATCCAGGAGAAGCGGCGCGACGAGGCGGTCGCGAAGCTGAAGGACGTCTTCGCCGAGGCGCGCGCGTACGCAAAGGCTCGGGCGGCGGAGGGCAAGGCGGGCGTCCCGCGGCACGACGCCGATCCCCGCCTCGAATCGCTCCGGCCGGCGATCGAAGGAAAGATTCCGGTCCTGGTGATCGCCAACCGGCTCGCGCAGATCCGGGCGGCGCTCGCCTGGGCGAAGGAGGAGAATCTGAAGGTCGTCATCGGCGGCGGGCGCGACGCGTGGCGGGCGGCGACCGAGCTCGCCGCGGCCGGCGTGCCGGTGATCCTCGACCCTGTCATCGGCCTCCCGACGCGCGCCGACGAGCCCTACGACGCTCCGTTCGCGAGCGCGGCGACGCTCGCGAAGGCGGGCGTGCGGTTCGCCATCAACGAGGGGGACTCCCAGTTCGCGCGCAACCTCGCCCACCACGCGTCCGTCGCGATGGCGCACGGCCTGTCGCGCGAGAAGGCGCTCGAGGCCATCACGCTCGAGCCCGCGCGGATCCTCGGCGTCGCGGACCGGCTCGGCTCGCTCGAGCCCGGCAAGGACGCGACGCTCTTCGTGTCGAACAGCGACGTCCTCGACTTCCGGCACGTCGTCGAAGCCGCGTGGCTGGACGGCCGGCAGCTCGACCTTTCCGACCGCCACAAGAAGCTGTACGAGCGGTACCGCAACCGCCCGAAGCCGGGCGCGCGATGAACTGGCTGTTCAAGGAAGAGCCGACGCATTACTCCTGGGACGACTTCGTCCGCGACGGCGGCACGCAGTGGTCCGGCGTGAAGAACCCGCTCGCCCAGAAGCACCTGCGCTCAGTGAAGAAGAAGGACTGCGTCTTCTACTACCACACGGGCAACGAGAGGGCGATCGTGGGCTGGGCGATGGCGACGAGCGACGCCTACCCCGATCCGAAGGACAAGACCGGAAAGTCCTACGTCGTCGATATTGGCCCGGTAAAGAAACTGAAACGCGCGGTCACGCTCGCGGAGATCAAGGCGAAGGCCTTCTTCAAGGACTTCCCGCTCGTGCGCCTCTCCCGCCTCTCCGTGATGCCCGTCTCCGACCGCGAGTGGAAGGAGATCGAGAAGATGTCGAAGACGGGGTCAGGTCTCCTGTCGAAGACGGGGTCAGGTCTCCACTAGCCACTTACGCCCCGAACTGGCTTGAACTCAGGAACTTGCGCCGATTCTTAAGACGGGATCTTAAGGTTCCAGGCAAGTCGCTCGCCTTCAGCCACTTACCGCCCAAAGTGGTAAGTGGAGACCTGACCCCCTAGGCGGTCCGCTCCGCCGGCACGGCTTCTACATCCGCCTCGGTCTCGCGCACGCGGCCGGCCAGGTACGTGTAGACGACCGGCACGACGACGAGCGTCAGCAGAGTCGAGAAGACCATTCCGCCGACGACGGCGACGCCGAGGGGCTTGCGGCTCTCGGCGCCGGCGCCCAGGCCGAGTGCGATCGGTAAAACGCCGAAGATCGTCGCGAGCGACGTCATGAGGATCGGGCGCAGACGCACGCGGGCCGAACGCGCGACTGCCTCGCGGGGATCGAGGCCCTCCTTGCGGCGGAGCTGGTTCGCGTACTCGACGATCAGGATCGCGTTCTTCGTGACGAGACCGATCAGGAGGATGAGGCCGATCTGGGAGTAGACGTTCAGGGACATCCCCAGGAGCTTCAGGGTGAGCAGCGCCCCGAAGATCGCGAGCGGCACCGTCAGCAGGATCGTCAGGGGGTGGGTGAAGCTCTCGAACTGCGCCGCGAGGACGAGGTAGATGAAGACGACCGAAATCCCGAAGAGGAACGCGAGGCTGCCACCCGACTCGCGCAGCTCGCGGGACTCGCCGTCCAGGTCCGTGCGCACGCCGGGCGGGAGCTTCGCCCGCGCGATCGCGTCGAGGTCGTCGAGCGCCTTGCCGAGCGTGACGCCGGGCACGAGGTTCGCCGTGATCTGCGCGGAGCGGACGCGGTTGAAGTGGTTCAGCTCCTTGGGCGCGACGGTCTCGCGGGCCGTGACGACGTTGGTCATCTGGAAGAGGCCGCCCGTGCCGCGCAGGTAGAGGTCCTCGATCGCGCGCGGGGTCGCGCGCTCTGAGGGGCGGACCTGCAGGAGGACCTTGTACTGCTTGTCGCCGCGGCGGAACTGCGTCGACTCCCGGCCGCCGAGGAGGGTCTGGAGAGTCGTCCCGATGTCGGTGACCGACACGCCGAGGCTGGACGCCCGCGCCCGGTCGATCGAGAGCTCGATCTGCGGCGTGTTGAGCTTCAGGTCCGTGTCGAGGTTCAGGAGGTACGGCAGCTTCGCCGCCTCGACCATCATCGCCTCGACGGCGGGCCGGAGCTCGTCGTACGTCGGCGCCTGGATCACGTACTGAACGGGCGTCGCGGAGAACTGCCCCCCGAGCGACGGCGGGTTGATCGCGAACGCGAGGACGCCGGGCACCGAGAGGAGCTTCGGGAAGAGCTCCTGGACGATCTCCTGCTGCGAGCGCTCCCGCTCCTCGAACGGCTTCAGCGGCAGGAAGAAGAACCCGTCCGTGACGCGACCCGGCCCCTCGCCGGTCAAGCCGATCGCGGTGAAGAGGCCGGCGCGCTCCGGCACCGACGTGTAGATCTCCTCGATCTGGCGCGCGTATCGGTCGGTGTACGCGAGCGTGGAGCCCTCCGGTGCGATCAGGATCCCGACGATCGTTCCGCGGTCCTCCGTGGGGACGAGCTCCGACGGGAGCGCCCGGAAAAGCACCACGATTGCAATGATCGTCGCCGCGGTGACCGCGAGGATCAGCTTCCGGCGGAGCAGCGCCTTGCGGACGGTGCGATCGTAGAGATCGTCGAGAGCGTCGAAGCGCTTCTGGACGGCGCGCGCGAGCCTGCCTTCCGTCTGGTGGCCGCGGAGCATCCGGGAAGAGAGCATCGGCGTCAGCGAGAGCGCGACGAAGCCGGAGATCAGCACCGCGACGGCCACCGTCATCCCGAACTCGTTGAAGAGGCGGCCGACGTTCCCGGTCAGGAAGGCGACCGGGATGAAGATGGCGACGAGCGCGATCGTGGTCGCGACGATCGCGAAGCCGATCTCCTTTGCGCCGTCGAAAGCCGCCCGCATCCGCGACTTGCCCATCTCCAGATGGCGATAGATGTTTTCGAGCATGACGATGGCGTCGTCCACGACGAGGCCGATCGCGAGGACGAGGGCGAGGAGCGTCAGGATGTTGATCGTGAAGCCGGCGAAGTAGACGACCGTGAACGCGCCGACGATCGAGACGGGGATGGCGAGGGTCGGGATGAGCGTCGCCGTCGGGCTCTTGAGGAACACGAAGATGACGAGAACGACGAGCCCGAGCGCGAGCAGGAGCGTCGTCCGCACTTCGGTGATCGAGTCGCGGATGAAGGTGGAGGAGTCGTAGGCCACTTCGAGCTTCATCCCCTTCGGGACGAGCGTCGCGAGCTGCGGCAGGGCGGCCTTCACGGCGTCGGCGACCTCCAGAGTCGAGGCGCTCGCCTGCTTGACGATGCCGAGGCCCACCGCCGGCAGCCGGTTGTAGCGGATGATCGTCCGCTCGTCCTCGGCGCCGACTGCCACCTCGGCCACGTCCGAGAGCCGGACGGCGCGGTCCCCGACCTGCGCGAGGAAGATCGCGCCGAACTCGGCGGGGTCGTCGAGCTCGCCGCGCGTGCGCACGGAGAACTCGCGGCCCTCCCCCTCGATCCGGCCGGACGGGATCTCGGCGTTCTGCCCCTGGATCGCCCGGTCCACGTCCACGACCGTGAGCCCGTACGCCGCGAGCCGGGCGGGATCGAGCCAGACCCGCATCGAGTACCGCCGCTCGCCGCCAACGATGACCGATCCGACGCCGGGGAGCCGGAGCAGCCGCTCCTTCAGAACGACCGCCGCGACGTCCGAGACTTCGAGGTTGGTGAAGCCCTCGCCGTAGAGCGCGAGCCACATGACCGCCTGCGCGTTGGTATCCACCTTCGAGATGATCGGATCCTCGGACTCCCGCGGGAGCTGTCCCCGGAGCCGCGACACGCGGTCGCGGACATCGTTGGCGGCCTGGTCCACGTCGCGCGACAGCACGAACTCGACGGTGATCCGGGAGACCTGCTCCTGGGACGAAGACCGGAGGAGCTTCACGCCTTCGAGCGTCGCGAGCTCTTCCTCGATCAGCTGGGTGATCTCGGCTTCGACGACGTTCGACGCGGCGCCGCGGTAGATGGTCGTGATCGAGACGATCGGCGGGTCGATGTTCGGGTACTCCCGGACCGGCGTGCGGAAGAACGAGATCGCGCCGAAGAGGAGGATCGTCAGGCTCATGACGGTCGCGAGGACCGGCCGGCGGATCGAGATCTCGGAGAGCTTCACGGGCTCGTCGCTCCGGGAGCGGCCGGAGCCGGTGAAGCGACCGGTGCGGCCGCCGCCTCGACCGGAGAGACCTTGGCCCCCTCGTAGAGCTTCTGGTGGCCGGCGCGGACGACTCTCTCGCCGCCCTTGAGGCCCTCGCGGACCTCGACCCGGCCGGGCTGGCGCGCGCCGAGCTTCACGGGCCGGCGGACGACGGTCGAGTCGGCCTGCACGACGAACACGAAGTTGCGGTCGCCCTCCGCGAACACCGCTTCGTCCGGGACAGTCACCGCCTGCGCCCGTTCCGCGAACACCGCGGTGACGTCGGCCGACATCCCCGGCCGAAGCTCACCCTGCGGGTTCGGGATGCGCGCCGAGAGCCGCGCGGACCGGGTGCCGGCGTCTAAGATCGGGTCGAGGACGTTCACGGTGCCGCGGAACTCCTTGCCGGGGAAAACGACGGTCGTGACCGTCACGCCGGCCCCGCGCCGCAGGTCCGCGAGGTAGCGCTCGGGCACCGCGAAGACCACCTTCACCGTGTCGATGCGCGCGATCTCCGTGATCGCGTCCCCCGCGCGCAGGTATGCGCCGGGAGAGACGAGGCGGCTTCCGACGGCGCCCGAGAACGGCGCGACCACGCGCGTCTTGGAGAGACGGGCCTGGGCGAGCCCGAGGTTCGCCTCGGCGACCTGGAGCGCCGCGCGCGCGTTGTCGCGGTCCTGAGGCGACGCGATCTGCTCTTTCGAGAGCTGCTCGAACCGCGCGTACGTGAGGCGCGCCTGATCCCGCAGCGCCACCGCCCGGCGCACCTCGGCGCGGAGCTCGGTGTCGTTCAGGATGGCGAGGACCTGTCCCTTCCGGACGAGGCGCCCCTCCTCGAAGGGGAGCGATCGCACGATGGCGTCGATCTCGACGGTGACCTTGACCTGCTCTTCCGCCTCGACGGTTCCGAGGGCGTGCAGGGTCTCCCTCACGTCGCCCCGGGTCGCAGCTGCGACCTCGACGGGGACGGGCGGGGGCGTGAACGCCGCGGCCGTCTTCTTCTCACCGCAGCCGGCCGCCGAAAGGAGGATGACCGCCGCGAGCGCGGATGGCGCGAAACGATGCGGCACCGGGTGTAGCTCGGACATTCTTCCTTTGCTGATGTACGCGGGGCGAGCGGAGCGGGTTGCGACGCGCTGACCCCCGGATGCCCTTTATCGAAGCGCGGGGGAGTCTATCGAATCGCGCAGGGAGACTTCGACGGGAGCGATCCCTAGTAGATCAGCACCTGGTCCCCGACCTGCGCCATCCCGAAGAGCGTCTCGATGTCGGCGTCCCCCAGGCGCACGCAGCCGTGGGTCACGCTCCGGCCGAGCTGATCGGGATACATCGTGCCGTGGATCCCGTAGCCGCTGCCGAGGTTCAGCCGGTACTTGCCGAGCACCTTGTCGAACTTGCGCTGCGGGGTCCCGAAGGGGGGGACGACGATCGCGCCGCCCGCCTCGATGACCTCGCCGGGCGGAAGCTCGCGCTCTCCGTCGGGACCGACTTCCACGACCGTATTTCCCCTGACCGTGAGCACCCGCCCGCTGCCGGAGCGGGAGCCACCGTAGACGTGAACGCCTTCGCTGCCCCCGACCGGCTCGCCGGTTCGCGCGTCGATCCTCTCGCCGGGGCTCAACCGGACGACGCGTTTTCCCTTCTTGCGAGCCTCCTCGATGAAGTGCCAGTCGGGCGGTACCCACAGGGGGTTCTCCTCCTTCTTCACGACGCGGAACTTCCCTGTCGGGGTGTTGAACACCTGGCTGCGGCCGGACGCGTCGGTCAAGGTCGTCCCTTTGCCGGTCGAGCAGACGGCCTCGAAGATCTTCTTCCCCGACCGGCGCACCGTGAGCCGGTTCTCGGCGGTCGAGACGACGATGATCTGGTCCGTGTCGGCCGAGTCGTCGAGCTTCATCTCGGTCTCGCGGACGGCCGTGTGCAGTTGCTCGACTCTCTCCTCGCGCTCTTCCGCGGTCTCGCGGAGGACGTCGAGCCGGGGACCGAGCCGCTCGGCGATCAACCGGTCGATCGTGCGGAGCCTGCGGAGCCGGTGCGCGTCCCGCACGTTCTGCCACTCCGCGCCGGCGACCGCCGCCGCGAGGATCGCGCCGACGACGAGAAGGCCCCAGGCGCCCAGGAATCCCAGCCGGTACCGGCTCTCGCTCACGTGCCGCCTCCCGACCGTCTCAAAAGACGTAGACCCGCGTTTCGGTGCCCACGCGCGGCCAGATCGCGGCGAGGTCCGCCTCCGGGACCAGGAAGGACCCGGGCTTCGGCCCCTTCAGGGGGGACCCCGGCGCCGGGGGCGAGTGGATGACGTAGTCGTTTCCGAGGAGGATGACGTACATGCCGAGACCGTTCCGGACCGTCGGCAGGCTCCGGGGCGGCTTCGTCCCTTCGAGGAGATAGGCCCACTCCGGCACGCGCCAGGTCCCGTCCCGGATCTTGCCCTGGACGTTCAAAGCCCCGCTCAAGGGAGCGAACGTCCACTTCTTCTTCCCGGCGGCGAAAGTGTGCGGCGGACCGACCTCGACCGGCGCGTCCCGGAGCGTCTTGTCGGCGTAGCGGAAGGAGAACGTCTTCTTCTTCGTGTCGATCGACACGTAGAATTCGTTGCGCTTCGCCGCGGCGACGCGTTTCAGCCGCGCGTCGAGCGCACCGGCGAGGTTCTTCTCCCCGACCTCGAGCTCCGCGAGCTCCCCGCGAATCCGCTTGATCTCGTACGGCGTCGCCTGGCTCCGCGAGACGCGCGTTTGGAACTCCGACTCGAGCACGCGGCGGTGGACGGCCGCGCCGGTCGCGCCGACGAGAACGAGGACGAAGAGGACGACGAGGGCGCGGGAGCTCGGCCGCGGGAGCTTGCGCCCGGATCGCTTCCGCTGGAAGCGCGTCTTGACGGCGAGGATCCCCGACGGCTCGCGCGCCGGAGTCGTCGCGTCGGGTAGGCCCGTTGTCTTTTTCCTGTCCATTCGAGGGTGACGCATTGCAAGGCGGCGGCCATCTCCCTTCGGGACCCGAAGCGGAGCCGGATCAACGAGATGG
>DASRPJ010000039.1:0-5847 GCA_035646435.1 Thermoanaerobaculia bacterium
CCGACGCGCTCGCGCACCGCGCGGTGCTCCTCGAGGATGCCGGCGTACTGGACCGGCATCTCCCACCCGCCGAAGTCGATCAGCTTCGCGCCGAGCTCCCGGTGGAGGTCGTAGAGCGGCGTGCGGCGGAGCGCCGTCCGGTCCTCGGCGGGGGCGGACATGCGCGGGAAGTTAGCACAGGGCCATAGAATCGCCGGGCCTTACGGAGGTACTCGATGCTCTCCCTCTTTCTCTCCGCCCTGCTCGGGCTCGTCGCGACGCAACCCCCCGCCCGGATCGCCACGTTCTCCATCGTCGCCCGCGATCCCGCGAACGGCGACCTGGGGGTCGCCGTCCAGTCGAAGTTCCCGAACGTGCGGGTCGCCGTCCCGTTCGCGAAGGCCGGCGTCGGCGCCGTCGCGACGCAGTCGTTCGCGAACACCGACTTCGGGACGAAGGGGCTCGAGCTCCTCGCCCTCGGCGCGACGCCGCAGGAAGTGCTCGCGATCATCGGCCGCGACGACAAGAACCTCGAGGACCGCCAGGTCGGGATCGTGGACGCGAAAGGGCGCGCGGCGACGTTCACCGGAAAGAAGTGCTTCGACTGGGCGGGCGGTCGGACCGGGCCGGACTACGCGATCCAGGGGAACATCCTCGTCTCCGAAGAGACGGTGGCCGCCATGGAGAAGTCGTTCCTCGGCACGAAGGGCTCCCTCGCGGAGAGGCTCCTCGCGTCCATCAAGGCGGGGGCCGAGGCGGGCGGCGACAAGAGGGGACGCCAGTCGGCCGCGCTCGTCGTCGTGCGCGAGGGCGCGTCCTACGACGGTAAGACCGACGCGTACGTGGACATCTCCGTGTACGACGCGAAGGACCCGATCGCGGAGATCTTCCGGCTGTACGAGCTCCAGAAGGTGCACTTCGAGCGGAGCGACCCGAAGGACGTCATCCCGATCTCGGGCGCGGACGCCGTGTACCTCCAGAAGCTCCTCGCAAAGAAGGGATTCCACAAGGGGCGCACCGACGGAACTTGGGACGAGGCGTCGACGAAGGCCCTCGCCGACTACATGGGCTGGGAGAACTACGACACCCGGATCCGCCAGGACGGCAAGATCGACCGGAAGATCCTGGCGTTAATCAGAGGAAAAGAAGGGAACATGTGACGGCGTCCCCCGCCTGTGGCCGGCGTCTCGCCTTTCCCGTTGTCATCCCGAGCGGAGCGAGGGATCTGTGTCCCCCTCCGTAAAGGGCCCAGATTCCTCGTCGCTCCGCTCCTCGGAATGACAGCGGGGTAACGCCGCGGTCATTCCCCCTCGGAGTCCGACTCCCTCACTCCTTCGCGCGAGGCGAGCAGCTGCCCCGCTTCCTCCGCGCGGTCGGGCGGAACCATGACGCGGCTCATTCCGAACGCCCCGAGGTTCTCCGGCAGCGGAGTTCCGGGAGACGGGCCCTCCACCTCGCATGGGATGCCCTGCGACTCGAGAAAGCCGGCGATGAGCAGCGCTTCCTCGTCGTTGCCGACCGTTGCCACCGCGACCCACTCTTTCTTGTTGTTCACCCGTTCCTCCGTGACGTTCGAAATACTTCCAGGGCGCGGGCGCCGCGTCCGGCGACGCGCCCCACTACCGACGCCCGGTCCGCTCCCAGCTCGCGACAGCGGGAAGCGTAGCGTTCCGCCTCCTCTTCGGGCAGGGCAACGAGCAGGCCCCCCGACGTCTGCGCGTCGCAGAGCAGGAGAAAGTCCTCGTCGCTGACGCCCGTCCCGACCTCCGTCCGCGGTCGCAGGTTGCGCACGTTGACCCGGGAGCCGTCGGGGGCGATGCCGCGAGCCGCGAACCGGCGCGCTTCGGAGAGGAACGGGACAGAGTCCACCCAGAACTCACCCGTCGTCCCCGACGCCTCCATCATTTCGTGGGCGTGGCCGAGCAGCCCGTAACCGGTGACGTCCGTCGCGGCATGGATGTCGAAACCCTCCATCGCGTCGACCGCGAAGCGGTTGAGGGCGCTCATCACCCGGGACACTTCGTCGAGGACGTCGTCGGAGACGAGCCGGCGGCGAAAGAGACCGCTGACTCCCTCCGCGGCGATGGAGTCAGTGCGGCCGGCCGACACCGTGACCCCGATCCCGAGCGGCTTCGACAGCACGAGCGCGTCGCCCGGCTGGGCGCCGGCGTTCCGGGTGAGGTCCGACTCGGCGGCGAGCCCGGTGACGGAGAGGCCGTAGATCGGCACGTCGTGGTCGATCGAGTGCCCCCCGCCGATGACCGCGCCGGCCTCCGTCACCTTGTCCGAGCCGCCCCGAAGGATCTCCTCGAACACTTCGGTCGGCAGAACCGTCGTCGGAAAGGCGGCGAGCGCGAGCGCGAGCACCGGACGCGCTCGCATCGCGTACACGTCCGAGAGCGCGTTCGCCGCGGCGATCTGGCCGAAGAGATACGGGTCGTCCACGACCGGGGTGAAGAAGTCCACCGTCTGCACGAGCACCTGCCCTCCGCCGATCCGGTAGACGGCGGCGTCGTCCGCGGACCCGTGGCCCACCAGCAGGTTCGGGTCCGCCGGGGCGGGAAGCTTCGCGAGAAGCGCGGAAAGGTCGAACTGACCGATCTTGCAGGCTCAACCCGCGCTCGACGCGAACGTCGAGAGCGCGGGGTGTCCCGCTTTGCGGAACGTCACGAACCGATTATAGGAGCGGAGTCTTCGTCAGCGGTCGCGGGAGGCGCCGCGCGGCTCGACCCCGAGCGCGCGCCGCGCGCTCGTCAGGCCCGCCGAGATTCCGAGCGCGGCCCCGGCGGAGAGGATCTCGCGCCCGTGGCTCCGGCCGAGATAGAAGCCGACGACCGCCCCGAGGGCGAGCGCGATCACGGGATGGTCGCGCGCGCTCTTGCGCAGGTCGTCGGGCAGGGCCTTCTCGATCGCGGGGATCCGAAGCATGGCGGCTGGCGGCTACCGGCCGAGCGCGGACGCTCGAATCAGTCGTCGTCCCCGTGCAGGAGGTAGCCGAGCAGAAAGCCGATCCCGACGGAAATCGCCACGGCCGTGCCCGGACTGTCCTTGACGTAACGGCGGACGTCGTCCCACAGGTAGCCGTAGTCCTTCTCGATCTTTTTCGCGGTCGATTTGACGCTCTTGCGCACTTCGTCGCCGACGTCGCCGAGCGAATCGCCGAGAACTTCCTTCGTCTGCTCGATCTTCTCTTCCACGAAGTCGCGAGCGCGGTCGAACGGGGTTTCCTTCGCCATCGTTACCTCCGAACTTGAAGGTCCGGAGCATATACCGGGCCAGCTTCGATTGCGCTTTGGACGGCGAGCCCGAATAATCGGCCCGTCGTGACGACGCTCTCGTTCCTCGGGGGTTGCGGAACCGTGACCGGCTCGAAGTTCCTGATCGAGGCGGGATCGCGCCGGGTCCTCGTCGACTGCGGGATCTTCCAGGGTTCGAGCGAGCTCAAGCAGAAGAACTGGTCGGCGCCGGCGTTCGACCCCGCCTCGCTCGACGCCGTCGTCCTCACCCATGCGCACATCGACCACACGGGCTACGTGCCGAGGCTCGCGAAGCTCGGCTTCTCGGGGCCCGTCTACGCGACGCCCCCGACGGCCGGGCTGCTCGCCGTCCTCTGGCCCGACGCCGCCCACCTCCACGAGGAGGACGCCCGATACGCCAACCGGAGGGGCTACTCGCGACACAAGCCGGCGCTCCCCTTCTTCGACGAGAAGGAGTCCCGGGCGGCCCTCGGTCTCCTGCGGCCGATCGCGTTCGACTGGAAGACCGAGATCGGAGACGGGCTCTCGTTCACGTTCCGACGGGTCGGCCACATCCTCGGCGCCGCCTTCGTCGTCGTCGAGGCGGGTCCGACCCGGATCGTCTTCTCCGGCGACGTCGGCCAGGTGGACGTGCCCATCCTGAAGGACCCGGAGCGTCCGGACGCGGCGGACTACCTCGTGCTCGAGTCGACCTACGGCGACCGCCTCCATCCGGCCGGTTCGCCGGAGGCCGAGCTCGGCCGCGTCGTCGCCGAGACGGCCGCGCGCAGCGGGGTGCTCATCGTGCCGGCTTTCGCGATCGGCCGCGCACAGGACATCCTCTACCACCTCCGGTCGCTGCAGCGCGCCGGGACGATCCCGGCGGACCTCCCGATCTACCTCGACAGCCCGATGGCAGCCTCCGCGGTGGACCTTTACTGCAACGCGCTCTCCGAGCACGACCTGGAAATGGAAACGCTCCGCGACGAAGGCCGCTGTCCGATCGAGGGGCCGTCGGTGCACATCGTGCGCGACCGTCTCGAGTCCCAGGCGTTGAACCCGCGGCGCGGACCGATGGTCATCGTCTCCGCGTCGGGAATGCTCTCGGGCGGCCGGGTCCTCCACCACCTGAAGCGCCGCCTCCCCGATCCCTCGACGACCCTCCTCTTCGTCGGCTTTCAGGCGGCCGGGACTCTCGGCCGCCGGATCCTCGAGGGCGCCCGCGAGGCGCGGATCCACGGCGAGCAGATCCCGGTGCGGGCGGACGTGCGGCAGATCCCGGCCCTCTCCGCGCACGCCGACCAGAAGGGCCTCGTGGAGTGGGTCGGCGGGATCCGGGAGCCGCCGCGCGCGACCTTCCTCGTCCACGGCGAGCCCGGCCCCTCCGAAGCCCTCGCCGGCGCCCTGAGGTCGAAGTCCGGGTGGACGGTCGTTCTCCCGGAGGAGGGCGAGGCGGTGGAGCTAAAGTGATCGGCGGTTCTGCGCCGGAGCCTGCTTTTCGCCGGCGCGAACCGAGTGGCCCGGAACCGGGGGCGACGCGATGAACGAGGGTGGAGGCGACGCGAAGGCGGGCGAGGCGAAGGGCCACGTCACCGTCGTCCTCGAACGCGCGAAGCGGCGCGCGCCCTTCATCCCCGAGCCGGTTCTCCGCGTGGTGGTCACGCTGCGAGAGGTCGTGGTGGAGACGTTCCGCGGTTTCAACGCCGACCGCGGCGCCGACCTCGCCGGCTCGCTCGCCTTCACGACCCTCTTGACCGCTGTCCCGTTGCTCGCGACGTTCTCACTCTTCCTCGCCGCGTTCTTCAAGGAGAAGCACGACCAGGTCCTCGAGATGGTTAACCGGATCCTGCCGTACCACACAGCGCAGATGACCCAGAACCTCCGCGATTTCGTCGCGGAGTCGACGGCGATCTCCGGCATCGGCCTCGTCTTCCTGATCGTCGCCTCCGTGCGACTGATATTCATCGTCGAGGCGACGTTCAACGCCGTCTGGGGCGCTCCGAGGCGGCGGGCCTGGTTCCAGAGGATCGCGATCTACAGCTTCGCGCTGTTCTCGATCGCGATCCTCGTCGGGGCGATCGGCTCGGGCGTAGAAGTCCTCCGCCGGTTCTCGCTCCTCGAATCCGTCCTCGTCTCCCCGTTCGCCGAGACGTTCTTTCCGTTCGCGGCGTCTTTCGCGATGTTGACGCTGCTCTATCACTACCTTCCGAACGCCTATATCCGCTGGACGTCGGCCGCGATCGCGGGCCTGACGATCGCGCTCTTGCTCGAGCTCCTGCGAACCGTCTTCGCGCGCTATGTCGCCGTTCTGTCTCGTATGAACCTCATCACGGGGTCGCTCTCGATCCTCATGCTCGTCCTGCTGTCCGTTTTCTTCGTGTGGGTCCTGATCCTCCTGGGGGTCGAGCTCACCCACGTGCTCCAGACGAAGATCGCGAAGGGGCGCCGTGCCGGCAAGGTGGGCGCCGGCCGGGCCGAAAACGCCATCCGAATGCTGCTCCGGCTCGCGGAAGGGGGCATCCACCGGTTCCGCGAGCTCTACCACCACCAGGAGGGCTCGTCGGTCGAGGCGGAGAAACTCCTCGAGTGCCTTCGGGACGCCGGGCTCGTGGACGGCGACACCGCGCGGGGA
>DASRPJ010000040.1:0-2257 GCA_035646435.1 Thermoanaerobaculia bacterium
CTTCCTCGAGGATGTCCGCGCTCGACTCGTCCGCCTTCGCGAGGAACGCCTCCCAGACTGCTTCGCCGACCGGCATCCCGCGGAAGACGACGTTTGGCAGGGCGGCGAGCTCTCTCTGAAGGTACGCGAGCTTCTCCTTCAAGGTCTGTTCGTCGGCGAGCGACTCGTCCTCGTACGGAGTGTGCGGCTTCGGGATGAACGCGTTGACCGACGGAACGAGCTCGGCGACGCGCCCGAGCCCCTTCCCCTCCGCGACGGCGATCTCGTGGAGGTCGCGGACGAGCCGGACGATGTCGGCCACGTCGCTGTCGGTCTCCGTCGGAAGCCCGACCTGCAGGTACAGCTTTACGCGCGTGAACCCGCGTGCAAAGACGAGGCGCGCCTTCTCGCGGAGCATCTCGTCGGAAACCTTCTTGTTGATGTGGCGGCGCAGCCTCTCGTTCCCGGCTTCCGGCGCGATCGCGAGCGCCCGCTCCCCCTGGCGCGCGAGCACCTCGAGGATCGGGTCCTCGATCGCGTCGATCTTTATGGAGGAGAGCGCGATGTGGTACTCGAGCTCCGCGAGCCCCCGCAGGATCTCGATGATCTGCGGGTGGTCGCAGACGGCGGTCGCGATGAGCCCGGTCCGGTCCGTCAGCGGCCGCGCCTCGCGGGCGACCTTGAGGATGGAGCTCGCCGGATACTGCTTGATCGGCGCCATCGCGTAAGCGGCCCAGCAGAAGCGGCACATCTCGGTGCAGCCGCGCGAGATCTCGATCAGGAGCTTGTCGGCGAGCTCCGTCCGCGGCGTCAGGACCGTCGTGTGGGGCACCTCGAACCAGGGACTGATCTCCTTGCGCGACATCGGTTGCTGGATGACGACCTTCGAGCTCTCCGCCCCCTCCGCGCGCAGTCCGTGCACCGACGGAACGAAGAACCCGGGGCGAGCGGCGATCTCGCGGAGGAACGCGTCGCGATCGAGGCCGCTCTTGCAGAGCTCCGCGATCCCCGGAACGAGCCGTTCCCCGTCGCCGAGCGCGAAGACGTCCACGAAAGGCACGAGCACCGCCGGGTTCATCCGCGCGATGTCGCCCCCGACGAGCAGGATCGGGTGCCGTTCGTCCCGCCCCTCCCGGCGCGCCGGGATGCCGGCGGCGGAGAGCGTCCGGAGGATGTTGACGGCGTCCATCTCCCAGGAGAGGGACCAGGCGAGGAGACCGAACTCCGACAGCGGGGTGCCCGTCTCGAACGTGACGGCGGGCTCCCCCTCCTCGTGGAAGAACCGCTCGCAGACGAAGTCGTCGATACGGTTGAACAGCCGGTACACCCACTGGAATCCGAGGTTCGACATCCCGATCTCGTAGGAGTTCGGGAAGCCGAGCGCGATCCGGTAGGCGCCGAACCGGTTCGGCTCCTCCGTGAAACGCTCGAGCGGGGCCAGCTCACGCCGGCGCGGGGTCGGTCTCATTCGAACCGCCGAGTATATCGGCTTCGCCCTTCAGCGCGGGCTCTCCGGCACCGCGCGCAGCCGGAAGACGACCTGCAGCGGCTCCTTGACCTTGACGAGGCCGAAGGACGGGTCCGCGAGGCCGTACTTCTTCCAGTGGACGGGGAACGAGCCCGTCACGATCGCGTGATCCTCGAAAACGTGGACGTCGACGGGGAGGAGGACCGGCTCCGTGTGCCCGTGGATGGTCAGCTTTCCCTCGATCCGCGCGGTGAAGTTCTCGCCGGTTCGCATTCTCGAGACCGGGCCCGTGAAACGCTCGAGCTCGAACACGATCTCGGGATGACGCTCCGTTTCGAGGACCTTCTCCCGCATCGTGCGGTCGCGTTTCGCGTTCCCCGTGTTCATCGACGCCGCGTTCACGGTGATCCGCGCCTCGACGTCGAAGCCGCCGCCCGGCTGCGGGTCCGCCTGGACGAAACCCTCGAAGCGCGGCGCCACGCCCCGGACCGTGTGGAGCGTCGCCGGGAGCTCCCACCGGAGCACCGAACGCGCGGGGTCGAAGCGGTATCGGAGAGGCTCGGGCGCCTCTGCTCCGCTGCCGGCAGCGGCGAGAACGGCGAGCACCCCGAAGGCAATCGAACGGACCGTCACGAGCTTCCTCTCACGCGGATGCCGAACGCCCAATCCGCCACGTTTGTTCCGGTGGGGCCGGTCACGACGAGCGCGCCGGCCTCCTCGAGGAACGGCTCCGTGTCGTGGCGGCGGAGCGCGCGCTCCGGGTCGAGCCCCCGGCGCCGCCCCCGCGCGACGGAGCTCCCGTCGACGAGC
>DASRPJ010000041.1:0-8027 GCA_035646435.1 Thermoanaerobaculia bacterium
GGACGAAATCGGCCGGCACTTTTAGATTCTAGTCCCAACCCGCCGGCTCCCGGATTCCCGAGCGTTAACGGTATTCTCGTCGCGTTGAGCTTCCGCCGCGCACTCGGTCGCTTCGACGCGACGATGGTCGTCGTCGGCGGAATCATCGGCTCGGGCATCTTCGTCGTTCCCGCCGTCGTCGCGCAGAGGCTTCCGAACGCCGGTCTCGTCCTCGCGGCGTGGGCCGTCGGCGGCGCGATCGCGCTCGCCGGAGCATTCGCTTTCGCGGAGCTCGCGACGATCTATCCGAGAGCGGGCGGCCAGTACGTCTACCTGCGCGAGGCCTACCACCCGCTCGTCGCGTTTCTTTTCGGCTGGGCCTCGCTCGTCCTGATCCAGGGGGGCGGACTCGCGGCCGTCGCGATCACCTTCGCTCAGTACGCGCTGCGCGTCGCCGGCCGCGACGCCGCGCACGCGGGGGCGTGGGCGGCCGTGTCGATCGCCGTCGTCGCCGCGGTCAACTACCTCGGCGTGAAGCCGGGGAGCCGGCTCCTGAACGTTCTCGTCGTCCTCAAACTGGGGGCCCTCGGGGCCCTGATCGGGGGCGGGCTCTTCCTCCCCCACTCCCCCGTTGCTCTGCCGGCCGTCGCGCCGCCGGAGCCCGCCGCGGGACTGTTCGGGTTCGGCGCGGCGCTCCTGCCCATCCTCTTCGCGTACGGCGGCTGGCAGAGCGTCAACCTCGTCGCGGAGGAGACGCGCGAGCCCCGAAAGACGATTCCGTTCGCGCTCATGGTCGGCATGGGGATCGTCGTCGCCGTCTACCTCGCCGCCAACGTCGTCTACCTCGCTGTGCTCACGCGGCCGGGACTCGCCGCAACCGCCACTCCGGCGGCGGACGCGCTCCGGAGCCTCTTCGGGCCGGGCGCGGACCGGCTCTTCGCCGCCGCGATCGCCGTCTCGGCCTTCGGTTTCCTCGACCTGACTCTGCTCGCGCAGACGCGCATCTACTACGCGATGGGAAAGGACGGCGTCTTCCTCCCCGGTCTCGCGCGCCTCCACCCGAAGTTCCAGACACCGGCGCTCGCGATCGCCCTCCAGGCGGCTTGGGGGATCGTCCTCGCGCTCACGGGGACGTACGGCGAGCTCGTCGACTCCGTCGTCTTCGGCGACTGGATCTTCTTCGGCCTGACGGTCGCGGCGATCTTCGTCTTCCGCAGGCGCGTCCCGCTCGACCGTCGGGAGCCCGGTTCGTTCTCGACGCCCGGCTATCCCGTCGTGCCCGCGCTCTTCGTCGCCGCGGCCGCGGTCGCCGTGGCGAGCGCGGTCCGGTCGAGCCCGGCGCGGGCGGCGTTCGGCGTGGCCCTCCTCGCGACCGGACTGCCCGTGTACTGGTTCTTCCGCCGCCGCGCGAACCCGGAGCCGTCACCGTGACCCGCGCCCGCTCGCCGTACATGGAGTGGGCGAAGGGCCGTCCGAGGCCGGAGATCGACCTCGCCGGGTCGAACCTCCTCGCGTGCACGCAGGACGACCTGCCGGGGGCGCGCGACGCGCTCGAGATCGAGGGGGAGAGCCCGGAAGGATACGTACCGCTCGTCGAGCGGATCGCGGCGCGTTACGGCGTGGCGGCCGACAACGTCGCAACCGCCGTCGGCTGCTCCGGGGCGAACTTTCTCGCCCTCGCGGCGCTCGTCGAGGCGGGAGACGACGTCCTCGTCGAGTCTCCCGGCTACGACCCGCTCCCCGCAGCCGCCAGGATGCTCGGCGCGAACGTCGTCTCCTTCGAGCGCCGGTTCGAGGACGGCTGGCGGCTCGACCCGGACCGGATCGCGCGCGCGATGACGCCGCGCGCGCGCGTCGTCGTGGTCACGAGCCCGCACAACCCGTCGGGGGTGATGGCATCCGAGGCGGATCTCGAGGCGATCGGCCGCGTCGCGGAGAAGAACGGCGCGGCGGTCCTCGTGGACGAGGTGTACCTCGACCTGCCGGGCGGCCGGCCGGCAGCGACGATCTCGCCCGTCTTCGTGTCCACGAACAGCCTGACGAAGGCATACGGCCTCGCGTCGTTGCGCTGCGGGTGGGCGCTGGCGGCGCCCGAGATCACGGAACGGATCCGCCGGGCCCGGGACGTCGTGGACGTCTGGAGTCCGATTCCCTCGGATCGACTCTCCGTCGTCGCGTTCCAGGAGATCGATCGGCTGTTGGGGCGCGCCCACGGGCTCTTCCTCGCCAACGCCCCCCTGGTCGCAGCGTTCCTGCTGGGGCGCCCGGAGCTCGAGTGCGTGCCCTCGCGGGCGACGATCGTTTTTCCGCGGTTCCACGACGGCCGCGACGCCGGCCCCTTCGTCGAGAAGCTCCTTCGCGAGCACGGCGTCGCCGTCGTGCCGGGGACGTTCTTCGATTCGCCGTCGCACTTCCGGATCGCGTACGGCGGCGCGACCGACTCTCTCCGGCGCGGGTTGAGCGCGATCGGGCAGTGCCTGGACGCTCTCTAGACCGTCGGCTCGACCTCGACCGCCATCTCCTCGATCGCCTGCCACGCCGCGGCGACGTGGCGCTCCTCGGTGCCGCTCTGGCCGATCGACATCCGGAGCGTGTACCGGTCCGCGAGCGTGGTGTGCGTCAGGTAGAGCTTCCCGCTAGCGTTCAGCGCCTCCAGGAGCTGCCGGTTGATCGCGTCGCCGCCCACGTGGCGGAAGCACACGAGGTTCAACGGCGTCGGCGCGGCGAGCTCGAAGCGGTCGGACTTCTCCACCCACGAGCGGAGCTCCTGCGCGAGCTCGACGTGCCGGCGGACGTGGCGCTGCAGGCCTTCGACGCCGTAGTGGCGGATGACGAACCAGAGCTTCAGAGCCCGGAAGCGGCGGCCGAGCGGGATGTGCCAGTCGCGGTAGTCGATGACGGCGCCCGACTCCGTCGCCTGGTTGCGCAGGTACTCGGGGAGCACCGAGAGCGTCCGGACGAGCGTCTCGCGGTCCGCGACCCAGAACGCGTCGCAGTCGAAGTTCGTGAACATCCACTTGTGCGGGTTGAAGCAGTAGCTGTCCGCGGACTCGACGCCCTCCTGGATCCAGCGGAACTCCGGGCAGAGCGCGGCCGTGCCGGACATCGCCGCGTCCACGTGGAGCCAGACGCCAACCTCCCGGCAGATTTGCCCGATCTCCGCGACCGGGTCGATCGCGTTCGACGAGGTCGTCCCGACCGTCGCGCAGACGAAAGCCGGCGTCTTGCCCGCGCGGCGGTCCTCGGCGATCGCGCGTGCGAGGGCGTCGGGGCGCATCGCGAACTTCTCGTCGACGCCGATCAGCTTGAGGTTCTCGCGGCCGAGGCCGGCCACCTTCATCGCCTTCTCGATCGAGGAGTGCGCCTGCGTGGAGGCGTACGCCGTCAACCGCCCGTCCGCGCCTCTCTCGTTCGCCGCGAAACCGGTCGCGCGTTCCCGGGCCGCGAGCAGCGCGCACAGGGAGGCGCTCGACGCGGTGTCCTGGATCACTCCGCCGCCTGCCCCGTCCGAACGGAACTTCGCGGGGAGGCCGAGCATGGCGACGAGCCAGTCGAGCACGTGCGTTTCGAGCTCCGTGCACGCGGGGCTCGTCGCCCAGAGCATGCCCTGCACGCCCAGCCCGGCCGAGAGGAGCTCCCCCAGGATCGACGGGCCCGAGTTGTTCGACGGAAAGTAGGCGAAGAAGTTGGGCGACTGCCAGTGCGTGATCCCGGGGAGGATGAGCCGGTCCACGTCGTCGAGCATCCGGTCGAACGGCTCCCCCGCTGAAGGCGGCGCGGCCGGCAGCTTCGAGCGGATCTCGCCCGGCGCGACGCGTGAGACGACCGGGAAGCTCTCGACCCGCTCCATGTAGTCCGCGATCCAGTCCACGACCGCGCGGCCGTGCCGGCGGAACTCGTCCGGGGTCATGTGGTGGTTCGGTGGTTCCGACATTGCTCAGAGAGCGTCCCACTCGTCCGCGGAGAGTTGCCTGCCGATGATCCCCTCTACTTCGCGCAGAATCGTTCGGAGCTGCGGCACCGAATACTCGGAGCTTGAGGGAACCGCAAGGCGCTGCCGGGAATGGACGAGAAACTGATGCTTCCCGCCAACGAACGGACCCTCGAAACCCAACACCCGCAACCTGCGCAGGAAGTCGCGGCGATTACAGGGCGTCCACCGGCTCAGGCGCGATCCTTTGATTCAAGTCGATCCCCGCGATGACCGGGAGGGAGTGACCGAGCTTCAGGCCGAGCAGGATCCAGCCCTCCAGGACCGCTCTCAGCTCCATTTCGCACTCGCGAAGCGAACTCCCGAAGGCGACCACCCCGGGACAGACAGGGATACGCCCGGAATAGGAGCTATCCTCCAGCTTGTCGAAGGTGGCCTGGGCCATCGCCTCGCCGACGTAGTCGCTCAGGATGAAATCGCCGACCATGGCTTCAGCCGATTGTACGCCCGCGGAGAGGTCGCTCACTCCCACTCGATCGTCGCGGGCGGCTTGGACGTCACGTCGTACACGACGCGGTTGATGCCCCGAACGGTTCCGACGATGCGCCTCGCGATCGCGTCCAAGACCTCGTGCGGCATCCGGAACCAGTCCGCCGTCATGAAGTCGGTCGTCTGCACGGCGCGCACGGCGACGACGTATTCGTGGGTGCGGTTGTCTCCCATCACGCCGACCGACTTCACGGGCAAGAGGACGGCGAACGCCTGCGCGATCGCGTCGTAGAGGCCGGCCGCGCGGATCTCCTCGAGGACGATCTCGTCGGCCTTCTGGAGGAGCACGACCTTCTCGCGGGTGACCGGCCCGGGGATGCGCACGGCGAGGCCGGGACCGGGAAACGGGTGCCGGGAGAGGAACTCCTGCGGTAAGCCGAGCTCCGCTCCGAGCCGCCGCACCTCGTCCTTGAAGAGCTCGCGCACCGGCTCGATGAGCTCGAGCCCCAGCTTTTCCGGAAGGCCGCCCACGTTGTGATGCGTCTTGATCACCGCGGAGGGCCCCTTGATCGAGACCGACTCGATGACGTCGGGATAGAGCGTGCCCTGCGCGAGGAACCGGGCGTCCGGGATGTCGCGCGCCTCGCGCTCGAAGACCTCGATGAACGCGCGGCCGATCGCGCGCCGCTTTGCCTCCGGGTCGTCGACGCCTTCGAGGCGCGAGAAGAAGAGGTCCGAGGCGTCCACCGAGCGGATCGCGACGCCGAGACGGCCGAACGCCTCCTCGACCTCGCGCCGCTCCCGCGCCCGCATCAGGCCGTGGTCGACGAGGATCGGGTGGACGCGGTCCCCGAGCGCCTCCCGCAGGAGGAGCGCCGTGACGGCCGAGTCGACGCCGCCCGACAGCGCGCAGACAACCGCCCCGTTCGGGGCCTGCCGCCGGATCGCGTCGACCTTCTCGTGGCGGAAGGACTCCATCGTCCAGTCCGGCTTCACGCCGCAGGCGCGGAAGAGGAAGTTCTCGAGGATCGCGGTCCCGTGCTCGGTGTGCCGGACCTCGGGGTGGAACTGGAGGCCGTAGAGCTTGCGGTCCGCGTCCTCGAAAGCGGCGATGGGCGTCGAGTCGGTGGAAGCCGTCACGCGAAAACCGGGGGGAGGTTGCTCGACCGAGTCGCCATGGTTCATCCAGACCGTTTCCTCCGGTCCGACTCCGGCGAAGAGCTCCGAGTCGGGCGAGAGGGTCGCGACGGCGCGGCCGTACTCCCGCCCGTTCGCACCGCGCACAGCGCCGCCGTAGGCGTGCGCCATCCACTGCATCCCGTAGCAGAGCCCGAGCACGGGGACGCCGAGCGCGCGCGGGTCGGTGCGGAGCACGGGCGCGCCCTCCTCGTACACGCTCTGCGGTCCGCCGGACAGGATGATGCCGGCGGGGTTCCACTTGCGGATCCCCTCCTCGGACTCGTCGGGCGGCAGCACGACGGAAAAGACGCGCGCGTCACGGACGCGGCGCGCGATCAACTGCGTGTACTGGCCTCCGAAGTCGAGGACGACGATGGACCGCGCGCGCTCGGTCAGGACTTCTCCGCGCGGGCGACGGCCGACGCCGGAACCGCGAACAGGAACGCCGGCAGGAGGGCGAGACCCGCGCCGAGAAAGGGCGCGAGCGCGACGAGCACCGGGGTGACGAGGGCGCCGGGGGCGTAGGCCCGCGCCAGTCGGTCTCCGGTCAAGACGACCACCGCCACGCTCACCATGTAGAGGGCGGGGAACGCCTTGCGGAACGCGCGGTCGAAGGCGGACCGCGCGACCGGCCGGCGAGGGCCGTAGAGGGCGGTCTCCGCGGCGGCGATGCAGAGGACGAAGAGGAGCGACACGAGGTAGAGCGGCAGGAAGAACACGAGCGACTGCTCGAGGAAGCGAAACTCCGGCGTCGACCGGGTGCCCGTCTGCGCTCCCCACGCCTCGAAGAAGGGGTACGTGCCGAAGCCGGCGTCCTGCCGGCCGTGCGTCAGGAGGAAGAGCAGGACGCCGAGGAGGAACGCCGAGGGAAGAAGGAAGGCGGTGTGCCGGAAGAACGTCACCCGTCCCCATTCTACCGCCGGGCACGGGAGCGGCTATCCTTCGCCGACAGTGGCGCTCCGCAAGTCCACCCGGATCTGGCTCGCGATCCTCGCCGGCGCGATCGCTCTCGTCGCGATCGACGGCGAATCGGACCGTCTCGGCGGCCTCGCCGCACTCGCGGTGCTCGCGCTCGTCGTCGCGTGCGTCGTGCTCGCCTTTCGCGCGGTCGCGGCCGCCTTCCGGGTCATCGTCCGCCGTCTGACGCTCCGACTCGCGTTCTCCTACTTCCTGATCGGGATCGTTCCCATACCGCTCCTCGCGCTCCTTCTCGCGATCATCGGCTACCTGCTCGCCTTTCAATTCGTGGGCGGCCGCCTGAAGAGGGAGACCGTCGCCGTCGCGGCGGAAACCTCGGAGGAGGCCCCCGGCGTCGTCGCCGTCGAGCTCCGGGACGGCAAGGTCGTCCGGTCGCCCTTCGCCGCGCTCCCCGAGGGAGCCGCCGCCGCGTGGGCGTCCTCGGCCGCGACACCGAGGTTCGTCGTGGAGGAGGGGGGCCGGATCTGGCTCGCCGCGGGTGAGACGCCGAACGGAACGGGCAAAGTCCTCTTCCTGCCCGTCCAGGACCGCGAGGTGCTTCAGCGGATCGCCGACCGCACGGGCTACGTCGTTCAGGCCGAGATCGGGGAGGAGCGCAGGCGGGGTCGCGGCTATCAGATCGAGGTCGGCGAACGACCGGACCCGTCCGACAAGGACGCGGAGGACGCGGACGAGGAAGTCCGGCCGAGTTCGCGGCCCGAGCCGGGGAAGGGGTGGCGCGATCAGGAGTTCATGGCCGGGATCTACATGGCTCGACCGGTTGCCTCCACCTTCGCGAAAACGGGTGAGCACGAGCACATCGTCACGATCATCGGACACACGTCGCCGAGGCTCCTCTACGAGGAGCTCTTCTCGAACTGGGTTCCCGGAGCGGGAAAGATCGTCGTCGGGGTCATTCTCGGCCTCGCTCTCTCGCTCCTCTTCGTGTATCTCGTCGCGCTCGCGCTCGCCTTCGCCCTCGTCGCGACGATCGCCCGGAACGTCAACAAGATGACCCGGGCCGCCGGAGCGATCCAGAGCGGCAACTTCTCGGTCCGCGTGAACTCGAAGTCGCGGGACCAGATCGGCGACCTCGCCCGGTCCTTCGACGGAATGGCGTCGTCGATCGAGCGCCTCATGGTCGAGACCGCGCGCAAGGAGCGGCTCGAGGCGGAGATCGCGGTCGCGCGCACGATTCAGCAGAAGCTGCTGCCGGCGGCGGAGGCGCAGCTCGAAGGGGTGCGCATCCTCGCGCACGTGCAGTCGGTGGCGGAGATCGGCGGCGACTACTACGACTACCTGCCGACGCCCGACGGGCGCCTCGCCGTCGTCGTCGGAGACGTCTCGGGGCACGGGCTGCCGACCGGTCTCCTCGTCGCAATGGCGAAGGCGGCCCTCGCGACCCTGATCGAGACGGGCTACACCGGCTCTCGGCTCTTCGCCCGGTTGAACGACCTGATCCACCGCTCGACCGACTCGCGGAGCTACATGA
>DASRPJ010000042.1:0-3392 GCA_035646435.1 Thermoanaerobaculia bacterium
CCGCGGGCCGGCGAGTACCGTGTTGTTGTTCGTTCCGAGGACCGAGAGCACCGCGCCGAGCGTCAGGATCAGGCCGCCGACCGGTCCGATCATCATCGCGGCCGCGTCGGCGAGGGGCGTCGGCGACTCCCCGAGGTTCGGCAACGTCCCGTGCGCCACGAGCTGCACGGTCGTGTAGATGGCCGTGACGATCGCGATCTGGATGATGAGAGCAAAAGGGACGTCCCGCTTCGGGTTCCGGAACTCACCGGCCGGGGCCGGCGTGTTCTCGAAGCCGGCGTACGCGAAGAGGACGAGGAGCGCCGCCTTCATGAAGTTCGCGCGCTCGGGCGTCGGCACGGGGAAAACGCGCGTCCAGTCGACGAAGAAGATCCCGACCGCGACGAAGAGAACGAGCGGCAGCACTTTTCCCCACGCCAGCACGACCGCCGTCCGAGCGCCCGATTTCACCCCCCGGACGTTGATCCACGTGAGCACGACGAGAGGCAGGATGACCGTCGCCCACTGGCCGACGCCGCTTCGCGCTCCGGGCCAGAGGTATCCGACCGCGCGGGCGAAAAAGACGGAAAGGCCGGCGATCGACGAGATGCGCGCGATCCACGTCATCCAGCCGACCTCGAAACCGACGAAGTCGCCGAAGGCCGCGCGCGTGTACACGATCGCGCCTCCCTGCCGGTCGAAGAGGCTCGACGCCTCCGCGAAGCAGAGGACGAGGAGAAGGACCGCGAACCCGGCGGCGAGGATGGCCCACACGCTCGCGGGGCCGAGCAGCAGGGCCGCGGAGACGGGCAGGATCAGGTAGACGCCGCTCCCGATGACGTCGTTAACGGAGAGGGCGACGATCTGCCAGCGCGAGACCGCGCGGAGGAGGCCGGTCTTCGGATCGACGCGCTCCATGTCGGGAGTCAAAGTGGCGTCATTCTCTGCCGAGAACGGCCGGCTGCGGAAGCCCAATGAAAAAGCCCGGGTCTCCCCGGGCTCGCGGCTTGCGCGAAGGAGGCGGTCGGTTCCCTACCCGCCCCAGCGGGCGCGGGTTCCGCGCGCATCGATGTGGACGAAGGGGCCGTGCGCGGACGTCGAGTTGTAGAGGCCGACTCCGCCGAGGAGCTCGGGGTTCTTCTTCTCGACCGCTTCCGCGGCGGAGGCGAGGATGCGCGCGTCCTTCATGTCGACGCGCCCGTCCTTGTTCAGGTCGTCCAGGCGGCCGTCACCGTTGTCGTCCGGATAGACGTCGGCCGCGTCCCCGTACTGGTGGCGAGACACCGCCGAGCGGCCGCCCGTGCCCACGCCGCGCTCGTTGTACTGCGGGGTGCGGAATCCGCTCATGACCGCGAAGTCCTTGACGGGGTAGCCCATGAGGTTCAGCTCGGCGATCGTGAGCTCGAGCTTGTCGATCAACCGCCGATCGAGGGCCACGTACTTCGGCCACACGTCGCGCTGGTCTTTCGTGACGAACTCGCCCACCGTGAAGTGCTCCGATACGTGCGTTCCGAAGGTCTCCCGCGTGACCTCGACGAAACCCTTGGGGGGCGCGTAGCTCGCGCTCCGGGGGGTGCCTTTTTCGTAGGGCCAGGTCCCCATCCGGTACGTGCCGATCCGCCCGTTGACCTTCGCCGAAAAGGGCTTCAGGACGATGAGCGAGAGGTTGCCGGTCACGGCCGTGTCCCCCGCGGCGAGCGGGTACACCCCGGGGTTGCCGGCGGCGCCCGCGACGGACGCGGTCTCCTTGTCGCCGGGAAGGGAGAAGACCGCTTTCAGCTTGCCGGAGGACCCGATCAGGGACGAAAGGCTCCCGAAAGCGGCCGCGGAAGCCCCGCGGAGGGGAACCAGGGCGACGCCGGCGAGCAGGATTGCGGCGCAGGAAGCACGAACGAGTCCGCCTTTGAAAGACAATGTTCTGGTCCTTTCAAGAGTAGCCGCGAACGGCTGGCGCAGAGGTCCGACCCGGGCAAATTGTTTGGAGCACTAGAGGAACGGTCTCGAGTCTCCCACTATTCCGGGTCGGGCCGAAGGAAAAAGATCCCTTAAACCCTTCGGGAACCGCTGGTTGGGGAAGCGAGCTCAGCCACGGCCCGGCCGGCCCGCTGATCAGCCGGGCAGAAAGAAGAAGGCGACCGCCGCGATCAGGTAGAGGGCGAGGAGCTGCACCCCCTCCAGCCAGTTCGTCTCGCCGTCTAAGGAGATGTACGCGAAGATCGCCGACGACGCGAAAAGCGTGACGAGCTCGATCGGCTGGAAGATCAGGTCCATCGGCCGGAAGAAGAGGCTCACGAGAACGAGGAACGGGGCGACGAAGACGGCGATCTGGGTCGACGAGTTCGCTGCGACCGAGACCGCCAGGTCCATCTTGTTGCGGTGAGCGAACACGATCGCGCTGTAGTGCTCCGCCGCGTTTCCCACCACGGGGATCAGGATCAGCCCGAGGAACAGCTGGGAGATGCCCGCCTGTTGGGAGACCGGCTCCACCGCGTGCACGAGGATCTCGCTCGCTACGGCGGTCCCCGTCACCGCGGCGGCGAGGACGAGCAGGGACTTCCGGAGCGTCCAGACGTCGTGGTGAGCCTCGACCGCGGGCACGGCGGCGTCTTCCTTCTCCTTCGAGAAGTACGAAAAGTAGACGTACGCCGCGTAGGTCAGGAGGAGAAGGATCGACACGCCGATCGAGACCTCCTCGCGCACGAACGCGTCCTCCTCGAGCGTGGCGAAGACGGCGGGAAGCGCCATGGCCGAGACGGCGAGGATCATCATCGCGGCGTGCCGTCCGGCGGGCTTCACCGAGAACTTCTGCGTCCCGTGCCGCAGCCCGCCGACGAGGGCCGACAGCCCGAGGATGAGAAGCGTGTTGCCGATGATCGAACCGGTCAGGGAAGCCTTGACGAGGGAAATGAGGCCCCGGCGGAGCGCGAAGATCGCGATGATGAGCTCGGCCGCGTTCCCGAAGGTGGCGTTCAGCAGGCCGCCCAGGCCCGGACCCATGCGGGCGGCCGCGTGCTCGGTTGCGCGCCCGATCCACGCCGCGAGCGGAAGGAGCGAGATCGCGGACACCGTGAGGGTGAGCCAGTCGGGCCAGTCGAGGAGCCGTGCGAGGACGGCGATGGGAAGCCCGACGAGCAGGAAGTTCATCACCCGACGCATCGCGCGCGGATCATAGGGCATCGCGGAAGGGCCCGTTAGACTCCCCCGATGCTCCGCGCCGGAATCGTCGGCCTGCCGAACGTCGGCAAGTCGACCCTGTTCAACGCCCTGACCCGCACCCGCAAGGCGGAGGCGGCGAATTACCCCTTCTGCACGATCGATCCGAACGTCGGCGTCGTCACCGTTCCCGACGAGAGGCTCGAGCCGCTCGCCCGCGTGTCGAAGACCGAACGCATCATCCCGACGAACATCGAGTT
>DASRPJ010000043.1:0-3163 GCA_035646435.1 Thermoanaerobaculia bacterium
ACGTCTCTACTTTCTAGGTGAAGCGGCCAGGCTAATAGGGTTAGTGCTGCGCTCGGTCGGAAATGCCGCCGAAGTTGAGAAGTGGCTGGATAGAGCGGAGGAACATTTCAGGACCGGCGTAAACCGAGAGCCGGGGTTGGCCAGGATTCTCATCGTGCGTTTGACGGTATTCCACAATCTCGGACGCGCGGATCTCGTAGCGAGCGCCGCTCCGCAACTCGAAGCAATGTTCACGCGACTGGGCATGGAAGAGGAACGTGTCAAGTGCCGGATTCTGTGGGCAAGCTCGTTGAAGCTCGCGGGGCGGCCGCAAGAGGCCCTTGAGGTACTCGAACCTGTTCGGGAGTGGAGAGCAACTGTTCGACCCGCCCTTTACGGATGGGTACTCCTACAATCGGGCGACATCCATCAGAACCTTGGGAGTTACGACAGAGCTCTCGAGGAGTTCGGTGAAGCCGCGCGCCTCCTCCGGGAGGGGAAGCAATATGTTGGGCTGGCCGATCTGCACTTGATGATGTCCTGCGTCTATCGCGCGCAGGGAAGGCTGGATGAGGCCCTTCACCTGCTCGAGACCAGCCGCCAAGACCATGCGCACCTCGCGATGACCTGGCCGGAGGGCTACCACCGCATGCTCATCGCAGAGACGTATCTCGCGATGGGTCGCGCCAAGGAAGCGGAAATCGAGATCCGGGCGGCGTTGCCGATTCTCGAGGAGCAGGGGATGCTCGCGGACGCCGTGATCGCGGTGAACCTTCTTCGCGAGGCGGTTCGCCAGCGTAAGTTGGATCCGGAAGATACGCGCAGGTCATGGAAGCCGAAGAAATGAACGAGAATCCGTTTCGTCGGCTCTGGCAAAAGCTTCTTCGCGCGTGGCGCGCTTCGACCAGGGAGCGTCCGCCCGAACGGCCGTTCGAACCCGATCTTCGGCGCCAGCTTCGGCGGGAGCGGGAGCGACCTTTTCCGATGTTCTAGGCGGGCGCCGCGGTCGGCCTTGGCGGTCGACGGCGGTGCCAGTCGGAGTTCTCCTGATACAGCCGGCCGAGAGAGAGGACGGCTCGCTCGCCGAAGGGGCGGCCAACGATCTGGAAGCCGATGGGGAGTCCTGCCTTGGAGAAGCCGCAGGGAAGGGAAAGGGCGGGTAACCCGGCCAGGTTGCCGCCGGATCCGAGCGGGTCGCTGTAGGCGAAGGAGGTCTCGAGCTTGTCGGCAATTTTCGCGGCGGTTATGGGAAGCGTCGGTGAGATCAGGACGTCGAAGCTCTCGAGGATCTGAGCGAAGGACTCCTGGATCAGGCGGCGCGCCTGCATGGCGCGCACGTAGTCGATCGCGCTGACGGTGCGCGCGGCGTCGCCGGCCCATTTCGCCGCGGGTTCCACGAGCTCGCGGACTTTGCCCGAGGTGATGAGGGGTTCGAATGCGGCGGCGGCTTCGACGACGATGATGAGGATCGCGGTCTCGTCGAGGGGGAGGTCGGGGAGCTTGGCCTCCGTGGTCGTCAGGCCGAGGCCGGACAGGGTCCGCACGGTCTCCTCGAACGCGGTAGCGACCTCCGGATCGTAGATTTTCCCGAAATCCGGACGGACGATTCCGACTCGAAGCCGGCGCGCGTTGACGCGGTTCTCGGCCGCGCGATCGGTGACTTCGACCGACGACGGATCGCCCGGGTCGGGACCGGCAATCGCTCGAAGCACGAGCTCGCAGTCCTCAGCGGACCTCGCCATCGGGCCGATCTTGTCCATCGTCCAGGAAAGGGCCATCGCGCCGGTCCTCGGCACGAGGCCGTACGTGGGGCGGAGTCCGGTTACGCCGCCGGAAGCGGACGGGCAGAGGATGGAGCCCCACGTCTCGGAGCCGATCGAGAACCCGACGAGGCCGGCCGCGGTCGCCGAACCGGAGCCCGAGGAGGAGCCGCAGCTCCACCGGGTCCGGTCCCAGGGGTTCTTCGTCGCGCCGGCCGAGGACGCTGCGGCGGTGTTGTATCCGAGCCCTCCGGCGAGCTCGATCATCGCGAGCTTCGCGACCATGACCGCTCCGGCGTCGCGGAGGCGACGGATGACCGTCGCGTCGTCCGAGAACGTCTGGTCTCTCAGGGGGCGGGCGCCCCAGCCCGTCGGGATTCCGCGGGTGGAGAGGAGGTCCTTGGCGCCGTAGGGAATCCCGTGCAGCGGGCCGCGGTAGTTGCCGGCGGCGATTTCGCTCTCCGCCGCGCGCGCCTCTTCGAGGGCGCGGGACGAGGTGACCGTGGCGACGGCGTTCAGCGCCCGTCCCTCCCCTTCGAGGCGCTCGAGAGACGCCTCCGTCAGCGCGACGGGCGAGATCTCGCGGGAGCGAACGAGCGGCGCGACCTCCGCGACCGTCGAATCGAGCGCCTGCTCCGGAGTCATTTCTTCGACGTGAGCGGGCGGAAAACGAACGCCGGCTCCGTCCCGATCGGAATCTTCAACTCCCGAACCTTGGCGGCGAGGGTGCGAAACTGCGCCACGGACTTGTCGAGCTGTCGCCGCTCCGAGGCGGAGAGCGATCGGGGGCGGCGTGGCGTCGCCGACGGTTCACCCGTGACGAGAGCCGGCGCCGCGAGAGCGGCCGGAGCCGTAAGCAGGAGCTTCGCCGCCGTTCGGCGGGTCATCGGTCGCGACATGTGGCCTCCGATTTGCCGCGAGTTTATCCTTCGGGCGCGTTGAAGAAGGTCCTCTACCTGCACGGATTCGCTTCGTCGCCGGCGGGGCGCAAGGTCGGCGCCTTGACGGAGCTTCTCCGCCCTCATGGCATCGCGCTCGTGGCGCCCGACCTCAACGTCCCCTCGTTTCGCGAGCTCGACTTTCGCGCCATGGCCAACCTCGCGTTGCGGGAAGCCGAGGCGCATGCGCCTTCGGTGATCGTCGGGAGCTCGCTCGGAGCGGTCGCCGCACTGGAAGCGAGCCGACTCGGCGCGAGCGCTCCGCTCCTGTTGATCGCGCCCGCGGTCTCGTTCGGCCCGAGGTGGACGGAGAAGCTGCCCCCCGGAGACCCGCTCTTCTTCTTCCACCACGCGGAGGGCAGGGAGCTCCCGATTCACCGGCGCTTTTTCGAGGACCTCGCGGACCATGACTCCGATCGCGAGCCGCCGGCCGTGCCGGTGATCGTCGTGATGGGAACGGACGACGAGAGCGTCCCCTTCGAGCAC
>DASRPJ010000044.1:0-6645 GCA_035646435.1 Thermoanaerobaculia bacterium
CGACCGAGAGCTTTGATCATGACGACCGCGAGGGCGATCAAACCTATACCGGATAGGAGGAGCTCCCACCGCGGGATCGTGAATCTTCCTTCGATCCGGTGTCTCCCGGGGGCAAGCTCGACGCCGAAGAAGATCCCGTTCGCCGCGAAGCCTTCCGCGGGCCGCCCGTCGACGGAAAAGCGCCAGTAGGGCGCGAAGCGCTTGTGGGAGGAGACGAAGAGCGAGGCGAGTGGCGTCTCGGTCTCGACCTCGAACCGCTCCGGATCGTGCGCGACGACTCGGACGGTGCCCCCCGAGCCCCGGGCGCTCTCCGTCCCGGCGAGACGGGCGGCGAGGTCGGGTGGCACGAAGACGCCCGCGCCGAGGGTCGCCCGGTCGGCCGTCCGCGCCTCTTCGATCCCCCCCGCGAGGGCGCGGGTGACGAGGCGGAACCGGGGAAACGCGCTCGGGCGCGCGAAGAGCGTCAGATCCTCTCCCTCGAACACCCGGGGAAATCGGCCGGGATCGGGGTCCGGTCGGCCGTCGTCCCCGAACGGCTCCATCGCCGCCGCGTCGCGGCGCTCGACGTCCCGACCCGTCGGGTACGCGGAGCCCGGAGGCGCCGCGAGAGTCGTGACGTTCAGGAGATCGAGGACCGGCGAAGCGGGGTCGAGCGACCGCGGGTGAAAGAGGAGATACGTCCCGTACCGTCCGTACGCGTTCGGATCCGCCGCGGACATCAGCCGGCGGTAGGCCGCGTCGTGGAGCAGGTGTCCGCGGGCGTCCTCGAGGCGAAAAACCTCAGCGACGTTCGGGAGGAGCGTCCATCCCGTCGCGGCGAAGCGCCCCGGTGACGCAACGGCGCGCTCCTGGAGCCGCTCGATGCCGGGAGTGCGTGCAAAGACCGCCTCGTGCGGCCGCGCGACCGAGTGGAAGTCGAGCGCGTGGAACGCGAGCGGCACCGCAATGAGAAAGGGCGCGGTCTCGAGCGCGAGGCTTCGGAGAGAGTGGCCCGCCGCGAGCCGCTCGAGCCGCTCCGCGCCGCAGGCGGCGAGGACGGCCACCGCGAGGACGATCAGGATCTTCGATCGCGCGAAGAGAGCGTTGTCGAGAAACGGCGCCGAACCGACGAGCCGGAGAAGGGCGCCGCCGCCGTAGAGAGGAATCGCGACGGCGGCCGCGAGAACCACCGCCCACGCGGCGAGAGCGCGCCGGCGCCGGGAAAAGATCCCGATCGCCGCGAGCGCGCTGGCGGCGAGCCCGACTCCCGCCGCCGTCTCGACGTAGTTGTCGCCCGGGATCCACCCGACTCCCCGGTAGTCGCCGCGCCGCGTGTTGCCCTGGTAGTCCGGCAGGAGGTAGAGGCGGAGGTGTCGGAGAGGCAGCGCGAACGAGCTCCCCATGCCTTTCCGGATCGACTGGTACCCGGACGCCCCGACGAACCGCGCGGACGCGAGGATCGACGGGAGGAGGACCGCGATCGAGATCGTCGCAGCGAGGGCCAGCCGCAGGAACGCCGGGCCCGCGGCGGGGCGCTCTCGCGCCGCGCGAAACAGAAAGTAGAGACCGCCGGCGAAGGCGCCGTAGAGGATCCAGTGGGGGAAGCCGCCGGCCAGAAAGAGCAGGAAGGCCGCCGCTGCGAACGCGAGGGACCTCGCCGGGCGGCCCGGCGCGAACGATCGGTCCACGGCGGCGAGGAGGAGCGGATAGGTAACCGACACCGAGGTCTGCATCCAGAGGCCCCAGACGGTCTGCCCGGTCGAGAAGGCCCAGGCCGCTGCGCCCACCGCGGCCGCGAGGTCGGAGAACCCGCGGCCCCTCAAGAAGAGCCACGCCGCGAGGTACGCGAAGTTGAATTTCAGGAAGAGGATTCCGGTCTCGATCCACGCCTCCGGCAGCACGAGTGAGGGGAGGGCGACGAACGGGGAGAGGAATCCCTGCGCGAGGTGGAACGGTCCGATCGAGCCGGCGGAGACCCACGGGTTCCAGAAGAAGCCGCGCGGGAAGTCGCGATATCGAACGAGCGTCGTCTCCCCCGAGGCCGCGGGGTCGGCGAGCAGCGGGTTCTCGACGCGAAGGACGCCGCGATCGGTCGCGCGCCACGGGTGGTGCGCGCGAACGAACTCGTGCGAGGAGAGCACGCGGCCGCGCGCGAGGAGCGGGGCGAAGAGGACGAGGTCGAAAACGAGGAGGGTGGCGAGACCGATGCGGCGGGATGTCATTTCGAGGCGCTTGGCATTCTCTTTGTCATTCCGAGGCGCGCAGCGCCGAGGAATCTGGGACTCGCCGGCACGAGGTCCCTCGCGAAGGCTCTCCGGAACGGTCGAGCGCAGTCGAAAGGGACACAGATCCCTCGCTTCGCTCGGGATGACAAGTCGTGCGAAGGGCTCAGGATGACCGGGAGGCTATCGCTTCCTCGCCACGATCACGCGGAAGTACGACTCGACCCAGCCCCGCTCGAGAAGGTGGTCTTCGAGCGCGATCAGGCGGGAGAGCGCGCCCGTGGAGTCGCTGCGCAGCCGCTCCATGTCGAGGCAGGGGAAGATGAACCACAGGACGTTGCCGCCGTAAGGCCGCTCCTCCACGATCTCGAAGTGGCGCGCGACGATCGGCCGGATCGCGCTCGACCGGATCGATTCGGACGGGTCGTCGAGCGGCAGCGGGATCATGAGCTCCGGCCGGTTCTTGAGCGCCTCGGGCAGCGAGTCGAAGGCGCTCCGCGCGAAGCTCCACTCTTCGTCCGTCCACTCCGAGCGCGAGGGGCCCATGTACTCGTCCAGGTAGACGAGGCCGCCCGGCTTCAGCGACTGACGCACCTCGACGAGCACCCGCTCGATCTGGCGCACGTGGTGGAGCGATCCATGGAAGAACACGATGTCGTATCGGGCGTGCGGGAGCTTCAGGGCGTTGATGTCCTCGACGCGGTAGTCGAGCCGCTCGGAGAGGTGGGCGGCTTCGGAGGCGAAACGGGCCTCGCCGATCGCGTCCTCGGAAAAGTCGATCCCCTCCATTCGGTCGCAGATTCCTTTGGCGAGGACGTCGCGTTCCAGGAGCCCGGCGCCGCACCCGACCGAGAGACCGAGCGGGAACGGAGGGCGCGCGTACGCCTCGGAGAACCACTCCATCGGCCACCGGTTGGGGTCGCCGGTCACGCGGCGGTTGATCGTCCGGCGGACGAGCGGCTGGGCGCCCCAGTAGTGATCCGCGGCTTCGCGGGTGCCTTCCGAGCTCCAGAACCGGTGGGCCGCCGCGGTCTCCGCGCGCTCCTCGCGGAGTGACGTCCAGCGGCGCACGAGCGACGAGAGAGACGCTCGGAGTGGAGAGGGCATGGATTGCTCAGATGATACGGGATCGGCGAGTGGACGGATCCACTGCCGGATTTGCGCCGCCCTTCCGACTCTGTTAGATTCCCCCGTCCTCCGATGTCCGGTCGGAGACGCTCTTTCTCAACCAGGGACGATGGCCGGGTAGAAAAGCCCCCGCGGGCTTCCGGCCGGTAGCCCCCCGCGCCGGCAACGGTCGGGACGCACAGGCTCGTAGCTCAGGGGGAGAGCACTACCTTGACACGGTAGGGGTCAGCGGTTCAAATCCGCTCGAGCCTACCAATCCTTCGAGGCGAAGGCGCTTAGCTCAGCTGGGAGAGCGCTACCTTCACACGGTAGAGGTCAACGGTTCGATCCCGTTAGCGCCTACCACGAGAGAAACGGAACGACGCGGGGCGACCCGCGTTTTTGCTTTTTTGGACGAGAAACTCTTCGGAATCGGGAGAACATGGAAGCGCTGGCGACAAACGTGACGGTTCGGCTTCCGAACGGAGCCTCCCTCGAGGTCCCGGCGGGGACGTCCGTCCGCGAGGTCGCGGAGCGGATCGGCCCGCGGCTGGCGAAGGACGCCGTCGCCGGGAAGATCGACGGCCGCATCGTGGACCTCGTCACGAGGCTCGAGTCCGATGGATCGATCGAGATCCTGACGTGGAAGTCGCCCGACGCCGTGCCGATCTACCGGCACTCGACGGCCCACCTGACCGCGCAGGCGGTCAAGCGGCTCTTCCCGGAAGTGCAGATCGGAATCGGTCCTCCGATCGAGAACGGCTACTACTACGACTTCCTCCCGGCTCGCCCCTTCACGCCCGACGACCTCGAGAAAATCGAAGCGGAGATGCGCCGGATAATCGCGGAGGACTTGCCCGTAGAGCGCAGCGAGATGCCGGTCGGCGAGGCCATCGCGATCTTCCAGGCCCAGAACGATCCCCTCAAAGTCCAGATCGCGCGTGAGCTGCCGGAGGGCGAGCGCGTGTCGTGCTACCGCCAGGGCGAGTTCATCGACCTCTGCCGCGGCCCGCACGTCGCCTCGACCGGCCGGCTGGGCGTATTCAAGCTCACGCACTCGGCCGGCGCCTATTGGAAGGGGGACGAGAAGAACCCGATGCTCCAGCGCATCTACGGGGCCTCGTTTCTCACGCAGAAAGAGCTCGACGCCTACCTCCAGAGACTGGAGGACGCGAAGGCGCGCGACCACCGAAAGCTCGGTCGCGAGCTCGACCTCGTCACGTTCCACCAGCTCGCGCCCGCGTCGCCGTTCTTCCTCCCGAAGGGGGCGGCTCTCTACAACGGACTCCTTGCCTACCTCCGGGCGGAGTACGCGCGCCGCGGCTACGACGAGGTCGTCACCCCGCAGATCTTCGACGCGGACCTCTTCCGCATCTCGGGGCACTACGACAACTACCGCGACAACATGTACTTCACGGAGGTCGACGAGAGGGAGTTCGGCGTCAAGCCGATGAACTGCCCGGGACATCACCTCCTGTTCAAGGAGAGCCACTGGTCTTACCGCGACCTGCCCGTCCGGCTGGCGGACTTCGGCCGGCTCCACCGCTACGAGCGCTCCGGGGTGACGGCGGGGCTGACGCGGGTCCGGACGTTCTCGCAGGACGACGCGCACATCTACGTCGCGGCCGACCAGGTGGAGTCGGAGATCCACGCGTTCGTCGAGTTTCTCGACTCGGTCTACTCGACCTTCGGGTTCGACGACGTGGAAATCTCGGTCGGCCTCCGGCCGCCGAGCCGGATGGGCTCGGACGAGAACTGGGATCGCTCGGAGCAGGCCCTCGAGTCCGCGCTGAAGGCGATCGGTCGGCCCTATGAGCTCACGCCGGGCGACGGGAACTTCTACGGCCCGAAGATCGACTTTCGCGTGAAGGACGCGATCGGCCGGCCCTGGCAGCTCGGCACGATGCAATACGACTCGGCGCAGCCCGAGAGCTTCGACCTGACGTACATCGGCGAGGATGGCAAGACCCACCGGCCCGTCGTGCTGCATCGCGCGATCTTGGGCTCCGTCGAGCGGTTCCTCGGCATCCTGATCGAGCACACCGCCGGGAACTTCCCCTTCTGGCTCGCGCCCGTGCAGGCGGTCGTCCTCCCGGTGTCCGACCGCTTCGCGCAAGCGGCGCGGGCGACGGAGCGGCAACTGGCTTCGAGCGGGCTGCGCGTCGAGATCGACGAGCGAAACGAAAAGCTCGGCGCTCGGATCCGAAAGGCGGAGCTCGCCAAGGTCCCGGCGATGCTCGTCGTCGGGGAGAAGGAAGCCTCGTCCGGCGCCGTCTCGGTCCGGCTGCGGCACGGCGGTGACGCCGGCACCATGAGTGTGGAAGAGTTTCTCGGAATTGCCCGGCGCGCGATCGAGGCGAAGAGCGGTGAGCTCACTACGGAGGTGAAAGATCGATAAGAAATCGATTCGAATCAACGACCAGATCCGGTGGAAGGAAGTCCGACTGATCGGAGAAGAGGGGGAGCCGCTCGGCGTCGTTGCGATGGCCGACGCTCTCCAGAAGGCGCGAGAGGCCAGTCTCGATCTCGTGGAGATCGCGCCGACCGCCAACCCTCCCGTCTGCAGGATCATGAACTTCGGAAAGTTCATCTATCAGCAGAAGAAGAAGCAGCAGGACTCGAAGAAGAAACAGAAGACGACACAGGTAAAAGAAGTGAAGTTCCGACCGAACATCGACGACCACGATTACGACTTCAAGATCAAGAACATCCTGAAGTTCCTCGCGCACGGCGACAAGGTCAAGGCGACCGTCCAGTTCCGGGGCCGGGAGATGGCGCGGCGCGAGAACGGCCAGAAGGTCCTCGACCGGCTTCTCGTGGACCTCACGGGAAAAGCCGTCGCGGAGTCGCGCTCGGAGATGCTCGGCAACCGTCTCTACCAGATTCTCGCGCCCGTGAAGGTGCACGAGAAGGCCGCCAAGGCCTGACTCCCGAACGGAGTAAGAAATGCCGAAGATCAAAACGCATCGCGGCGCCGCGAAACGTTTCCGGAAGACCGCGACCGGGAAGTTCAAGCGGGCCAAGGCCAACAAGAGCCACATCCTGACCAAGAAGGCGCCGGGCCGGAAGCGCGGTCTCGCTCAGTCGACGACCGTGTCCAAGTCGGACCACAAGCGCGTCAAGGAAATGCTGCCATACGCGTAAGACCGTCCCTTCCTGTCGTCCCGGGAATGACAGGAGAAGGGCAGGAGGATTCAGATGCCTCGCGTCAAGAGAGGACCGAAGAGAAAGAACCGCCGGGCGAAAACGCTCGCTCTGGCGAAGGGCTACTACGGCACGAAATCGAAGTCGTACCGGATGGCGAAGCTGCAGGTCGAGAAGTCGCTCCTGTACGCCT
>DASRPJ010000045.1:0-4660 GCA_035646435.1 Thermoanaerobaculia bacterium
CAGCACGGCGGCGGAGCGGGGACCGAGCGAAAGGTCCGACGCGACGAACGGAAGGAGTGCAACGGCCGTCGCAACGTTGCCCCACGCGACCGCGGCCTCCGCCCCCGCGCCGCGCTCGCGCCGGAGCGAGAGGACGAGAGCCGCGAAGAAGACCCCGGAGAGGAGAGCGACCGCGTCGCCGGCGCGCCCCGGCGAGTCGAAGCGGCCGAGGAAGAAGAGAGCCATTCCCGCGAGCGCGATCCCGATGGCCGCGGCGTCCCGCTTCTCGAGCGGCTCCTTCACGACGAGCGGCGAAAAGAGGAGGACCCAGACGACGCCGCTGTACTGCAGGAAGATCGCGTTCGCGGCGGACGTCCATCTGGTCGCGATGACGAACGTGATGAGACACGCGGCGTAGCTCGCGATCGCGGAGAGGAATCCGGGGGTCAGCCGCGGAAGGCGCGGCCGGAAGTAGAGCAGCAGCGCGACGGCGGCGACCGCGGACCGGAAGAACGCGACCTTCAAGGGTGGGTCGACGAGAGCCTTGATGCCGAGGCCGCCCGTCGACCAGAGAAGGGCGGCTCCGGCGACGAGAAGGATTCCCCGTCTCGCCCCTCCGTCGGCGGCCGCGCGATTCAACGCCCGCGGTCGGCGACGCGCCGGAGCCGCGAGGGACGGCCCGCCCGATCGCACCGCACGCAGTAACGCGCCGAACGGAACGGGCGGAAGCGGCGGAAGACGCGGCGGCAGCCGTCACAGCGATAGAGAACCTCGTGGCGGCGGCGGTGCCGGGCGAGCGCCTCCGTGAGCGGCGCCTTCCCCGGGCTCGCGCCGATGTGGCGCGCGAGTCGTCGAAAGAGAGCGCCGTGACCGGCGCGCGCCCCGGCGAGCTCGTACGCCCACGCGTGAGCGGCCTCGTGCCGCAGAGTGTCCTCCCGTTCCGCGCGCGAGAGATGCGCCGAGATCGTGATGCGGTGGGGGCGTCCGTAGACGATCTCGCCGCCGGTCAGCTTCCGGTCGGACAAGCGGACGTCCGCGGCGCCTAGCGCGAACCGGGCCGCGAGACGGTCGTACAAGAGCTGGAGGAGCGCCCTCTCGTCGGCCGGCGCTTCCGGGAAGAGGAAGCTCACCCGATAAGATTACCCGTACCGGAGGGGCACGAACGATGATCAAGAAGAAGGTGGCGGCAGGACTTGCGGCGCTGGCGATCGCGGCCGTGTGCTCGGCGGGTTCGCCGGAGGCGAAGGCGAAGAACACGATCTCCTATCCGAGCGGTACGGAGACGGTGTCGGGATACCTGGCGCTCCCGGAAGGGGCGGGTAGAAAACCCGCGGTGATCGTCATCCAGGAGTGGTGGGGGTTGAACGACTTCATCCGCGGCAAGGCGGACGAGTTCGCGCGCAAGGGCTACGTCGCGCTCGCCGTCGATCTCTATCGCGGCAAGGTCGCGACCGATCCGGACACGGCCCACCAGCTCATGCGCGGCCTCCCCGAGGACCGGGCGATCCGGGATCTGACGGCCGCGTTCGACTATCTCCGCTCCCGCGACGACGTCGAGTGGACGCGGATCGGCTCCGTCGGGTGGTGCATGGGCGGCGGGTATTCGCTCGCGCTCGCTCTCGCGCAGCCGAAGCTCGCCGGCGCGGTCATCTACTACGGCCGGCTCGTCACCGACGACGCCAGGATCAAGGGCCTCGCGGTTCCCCTCCTCGGCCATTTCGGCGCTCTCGACAAGGGGATTCCGGCGGAGAGCGTCGGGGAGTTCGAGAGGAAGGCCAAAGCGGCCGGCAAGAGCGTGGACTTCAAGATCTACCCGGACGCCGGCCACGGCTTCGCGTCGTCTAAAGACCCGTCCGTTTTCCGCGCGGCCGACGCGAAGGACGCCGACGCGAGGACGGACGCGTTCTTCGGGAAGGTATTGAGAAAGGGGACCCGCAAGCCGTAGGCGGTAGGGTCCCGGCGCTTATGCCTGCCGGTTCTTGTACCAGTCCGCGTTGACCTGCAGGTAGTGCGCCCACTTCTCGGGGATCGTCTCCTCCGTGAAGATCGCCGTCACCGGGCAGGCGGGCTCGCAGTTGCCGCACTGGATGCAGACGTCCGGGTCGATGTAGAGCATCTCCGCCGTCTCGAACTCTTTTTCGTCCTTGCGCGGATGGATGCAGTCGACGGGACACACGTCCACGCAGGCCGTGTCCTTCGTGCCGATGCAGGGCTCCGCGATGATGTACATCCCCATCGAGTCGTTTCCTCCGCGGCGAAGAACGCCGAGCGGGGATTCTAAGCCCTATCGCGGGTCGTTCGGCTAGCTTCGCGCGACGCTGATCTGGTGGGCGAGGTTCTGCCCGTCGGGAAGGGTCGTGTATCGGACCGTCACCTTTGCCCCGGGCGCGAGCGTGCCGTTGATCTTCGTGTCGGCGGTCCACACGAACCGCGTCTCCGGGCCGCCCGTCACGGCAACCACGACGGTGCGCTCCGCGGCGTCCAGCCGGGACACCGTTCCCGCCGCCGTCAGAGTCTTCTCCGCCGCGTCGCCGGTACCCGAAGCGATCGCGAGCACGAGCGCCGCCGCGGCCGCGAGAAGGAGCGTGGTCCTGATCTTTTTTTGCATACCTGCCTCCGGGAGAACAACAGGGGGGCCGGGGCGGTCATTCCGGGCCCGGAGAGGGCCCCGCGATTGACAGGGAGCGCGGGCGTCCCTACAATACGCCGTTTTTCTCACACGCCGGGAGGCACTCAACATATGGCAAAACGCTGGTCGGAAGCCGAGCTTCGATTCCTTCGGGACAACGAGACCAAGATGAGCGTCCAGGCCCTCGCGGACGCGCTTTCGGTGCGGGTGGAGGAGATCGAGAAGAAGCTCGAGAAGCTCGCGTCGGCGGCGGTCGCCGCCGGAGAGGAGCCGAAGAAGGCGCTCACCTTGAAGGAGCTCTCCCGGCACACCGAGAACGCCCGCAAGGAGTACGACCGCGGCGTGGCCGCCCTCCAGCGGCGCAAGCTCGACGAAGCGGAACGTCACTTTGCCGACCTGATTCAGAAGTATCCGGAGGAGAAAGAGCTCGTCGACCGCGCCCGCGTCTACCTCGCGGTGTGCGAGCGGCAGAAGCTCGCGGCACGGACGACGCTTTCCGAGCCGGAAGACTTCTACTATGCGGCCGTTCTCGAGAAGAACCGCGGGAACGTCGAGGAGGCGATCGAGCACCTGAAGCACGCCGCTCGCAAAAACGGCGGCGGAAAGGTGGACTTCCTCCTCGCCTGTTGTTACGCGCAGCGCGGTGAGCCGGGGTCGGCGCTCGAGTACCTCAAGCGGGCGATCGGCGAGGATCAGCGCAACCGCATCCTCGCAAGGCACGACCGGGACTTCGATCCGGTTCGGGAAAGCCCCGAGTTTCAGGAGCTGCTCGCTTCCTGAGATCGGTCCCGGCTTCCCGCTCGCCCTTATCGTCTGTCGTCTCTCGTCTGTCGGCGAACCGGGGCCTATACTTGCAGGCTCTCGCCCGGCGAGGCGAAAGCGAGCCATATGAGGGCCCCCTCGAACAAGAAACCGAAGTCTTCGAAACGCCCGCCGGCGCGCCGCAAGCCGCACTCCGTGGTCCCTCCGCGGGTCGTCGTCCTTGCCGCCGGAATCGGGTCGCGCATGCGCTCGACGCTCCCGAAAGTCCTCCACCGCATCGGGGGCCGGACGCTCCTGGACGCGGTGCTCGAGACCGCGACGTCCGTGAACCCGTCCCGGATCGTGGCGGTGCTCGGATCCGGCCGCGAACAGGTCGAGCGGTCACTCGCCGGCCGAGACGTCACCGTCGTCGTGCAGGACCCTCCGCTCGGGACCGGCGACGCCGTGCGTCGGGCGCTCGCGGCTCTCGCGGACGGCGCCGGTCCGGTCGTCGTCCTTTCGGGCGACGCTCCGCTCCTGACGTCCGGGACGCTTTCGAGCCTGATCGAGCGGCAGCGGGCCGGCAGCCTCGACCTCGCGCTCCTGACGTTCCGCCCCCCCGACGTCGGCGACCTCGGACGCGTCGTGCGCGACCGGCGCGGGCGGGTGCTGCGGATCGTGGAGGCTCGCAACCTGACGGCCCGTGAGAAGGGGGTCACCGAGGCGAACGCGGGCGTCTACGTCTTCGAAGCGAAGGCCCTCGGGCGTGCGCTCTCGAAGGTGGCGCCCAACTCGAAGACGGGAGAGTACTACCTGACCGACACCGTCGAGATCCTCGCCCCGGACGGCGGAGTCGAGGGGCTCGAAGCGGGCGACTGGCGGGAAGGCTGGGGGATCAACACGCGGCGGGAGCTCGCCGCCGCGGAAGAGATCGAGCGGCGGCGCTGCCTCGAGCGCGCGATCGACGCCGGCGCGGCGATCATCGACCCGGCGACCACGCGCATCGACGCGCGAGTGCGGTTCGAGCCGGACGCCGTGGTTCACCCGTTCGTCTGTCTCGAGGGGGACACTCTCCTCGAGCAGGGCTGCGAGGTCCTGCCGTTCACGCGCGTGAAGGGCTCGACGATCGGACCGGGAGCCGTCGTCGGGCCGCACTGCGAGATCGAAGACGCCCGGATCGGACCGCGCGCCCGGGTGGGGCCGTTCGCGCGCCTTCGCCCCGGGACCGTGCTCGAAGAGGACGTGCGCGTCGGAAACTTCGTCGAGACCAAGATGGCCGTGCTCCGGTCCGGAGCGAAGGCTTCGCACCTC
>DASRPJ010000046.1:0-12999 GCA_035646435.1 Thermoanaerobaculia bacterium
GAGATCCGGAAGGTCTACCGCTTGCTCCCGGATGCGAAGGCGCTCAGTCACGGCATGTTGCGGGTCATCGACGAGTCCGGCGAGGACTACCTGTATCCCGAGGACCTTTTCGTCCCGATCGAGCTCCCGACCGCCGCAAAGCCGGCCTTCTCGGGAACGACCTAGCCGGTCGGCTCCTTCTTCCTTCTCTTCGGCCGCATCTTTTCGAGCGCGGCCTTGAACACGTCGCGCGGGATCTTCCGGTAGTCCGAGAACTCGCCGGCGCCCGCGAGCCACTCGCCGCCGTCCATCGTGATGCAGTCGCCCGTCTGGTAAGGGCACATGTCGGAGAGCAGGAACACGGCGAGGTTCGCGAGCTCGTCCGGCGTGCCGAAGCGGCCGAGCGGGATCCGCTCCAGCGTCTTCTTCTCCGCCTCCGGGAACGCCATGAGCCGGGTCCACGCGCCCTCGGTCGGGATCGGGCCGGGCGCGATCGCGTTCAAGCGGATGCCGGCATGCCCCCACTCGACCGCGAGCGATCGGGTCATCGCGAGGACACCCGCCTTCGCGCACGCGGACGGGAGCGCGAACCCGGTCCCCGTCCACGCGTAGGTCGTGACGACCGACACGATCGAGCCGGGCGCTTTGCGCTCCAGCAGGTGCCTCCCGACGGCGAGGGTGCAGAAGACGGAGCCGTGGAGGACGGTCCCGACGACGGCGTCGAAGCCGTTGGGGGTCAGGTCCTCCGAGGTCACGAGGAAGTTGCCCGCGGCGTTGTTGACGAGCGAGTCGACCTTCCCGAAGCGTTCGACGACGTGCGCGACGAGCTTTTCGACCTCGTCGGCCTGACGCACGTCGGCGGGGAGGAAGTCTACCTCGCCCCCTTCGCGCGCGGCCTCGGCGATCTCGCGCGCCCCCTTCTCCAGCCGGTCGAGGGTGCGCCCCGCGATCATGACCTTGGCGCCGTGGGCGGCGAACTTCTTCGCCATGGCGAGGCCGAGCCCCGAGCCGCCGCCGGTGACGAGGATCGATCTTTCCTTCAGGATCTTCGTATCGAACATTGGACCGTAAGATAGAACGGGAGGGCGTCATGGCCAATCGGGATTCGGACCGCCGGTCGCTTCTCGGGAGTCTTCTTCTGGTGCCTGCCGCCCTGATGCTGACCGCGCGGCGGGCTTCCGCCGCGGAGAAGGACGCGTGCGCTCCCACCGAACCCGACATCCTGGGACCGATGTACGAGCCGGGCGCGCCCCGGCGCTCCGCGATCGCCGGCCCGGACGAGCCGGGCGAGCGGCTCCGGATCCGCGGGACGGTCTTCGGTCCCGACTGCAAAACGCCGCTTCCGAAGACGCTCCTCGACGTATGGCAGGCGGATGCGAAGGGGAACTACCACGACGCCGGCGAGCAGTACCGGCTGCGAGGCCAGATCCTGACGGACGCGCGCGGCCGCTACGAGCTCGAAACGGTGCGGCCGGGCGGATACGGCGGCCGGCCCGCGCACGTTCACCTGACGGTCTCGGCGCCCGGGCACGCCTCCCTGACCACCCAGATCTACTTCCAGGGCGACCCGAGGCTCGACCACGACTCGTGCGGGCGTGGGTGCAACTCCGACGACCCGCACCGGATCATCGCGCTCGGCCGCCAGGCCGGCGGCCTGGCCGGAACGTTCGACGTCGTGCTGAAGGCGGCGCGGGCGTAGGCCCGCCGGTTCAGTTCGGCTTCGTCTCGGTAATCCGCACTTCGGGCACCGCCGTCTTGCGCACGAGAAAAGTCTCGTGCACCACGGCCGCGTCGCCGAGGCTGATCCGCACCGCGTAGCCGCCCTCCGTCGTCAGGAGCGCGGGCCCCATCACCACGGGGAACCAGATCGTGCGGCCGGGCTCCCCCTCGTAGTTCAGCTCCCCGTTCGCGTCGAGGAGGTGGTTGCCCTGCGGATCCGCGACCGAGACGGAGAAACTGAAGCGGCCGGTCGAGAGGACCTTGGCCTTGATCGCGAGCCCGAGCGAGCGGAGCTGGAGCGGGAGCTTGGTCACCTGGACGACGTCGGAGTAGACGCCGATAAGGAGCAGCTTGCCGTTGTTCTCGAACCGCACGTCGTCGCAGAGGACGAGCGAGTCGAAGACGATGCCCTGTTGCTCTCTGGTGGACATCAGAAAAGGTCGTCGATTCGGACCTGGAGGGCTTCGGCGATTCTCTTCAGGGTGGCCCCTTTCATTCGGTTGACCTGCCCCGGTCGCTCCGCGCGGGAAATCTCCGGCTGAGTCATTCCCGCGCGTGCGGCCAGCGCGGCCTGATCCATGTTTCGATACACCCGGTATCCGCGGATCTTCGAGATCCGTCCACTCATCCCGGCGAGCAGGTACTGGTTTCGGATCGACTCCTGGATGGACGCCTTCTTCCGTTGATCGTTCTGCGGCCAGACGGTCACCCGGTGGACGGGCGAGCTCGGTGTCTCCGGCAGGCCTTCGATGCGCGGGATCGGGAGCGCGCTTCCTACGACGTCTTGCACAGGCTCTCCCTCACCCTCCAATACCGCTCTGCGCGGACGAAGGGCTCGCGGAAGAAGTCGTAGCTCCCGCCGAGACCCAGGTCGCCGCGGCCGTGGATTCCCGTAACGAAAACACAATCTCGCGACGAGATCGGAAGGAAGAGGACGCGTACGCCATGGAAGTGATTCTCATACTTCAGCCGTGAGAGGCGAACTCCTCGGCGGTGCAGCGCGACGACGTGCTGGATCGAAAAGCCATCGAGGAGCTCGACTGAGTTCGGGTCGAGGGCCAGCATCTCGATCGATGCTTCGAGCGCGATACCGACATCCCGGTCGAGGTCCTTGTAGCGCCTGAGCTCGGTTTCGGCTTCGGAAGAAAGGCATACGTGCATCGTATAGCGTGGGCGCTATGCTGTAAAGCTCGCGCGTCGCGCCGTCTATTTCCCATTGTCGGGAAAAGGACTTAGAGCCCGACCCTAGGTCAGGTCGATCCAGACGCTCTTGACCTGGGTGTATTCCTCGAGCGCGTAGTGGCCGCGCTCGCGGCCGAAGCCGGACTCCTTGAAGCCGCCGAAGGGGAGACCGGGGTCGTAGTAGTTGTAAGCGTTCACCCACACGGTGCCGGCCTTCAGGGCCTTCGCGGTGCGCATCGCCTTCTTGACGTCGCGCGTCCAGACGGCGGCCGCGAGGCCGTAGACCGTCGAATTGCCGACGGCGAGGGCTTCGCCCTCGTCTTTGAACGTCAGCGTCGCGAGGACCGGCCCGAAGATCTCCTCGCGCGCGATTTTCATCTCCGGCGACACGCCGTCGAAGACCGTGGCCTCGAAGAAGGCTCCCTTCCCGTCCACGGAGACGCGGTTGCCGCCGGCGACGAGCATCGCTCCCTCGGCTTTCCCGCTCTCGACGTACCGCTCGACGTTCTCGCGCTGCTTCTCCGAAACGAGTGCGCCGAGACGCGTCTTCGGGTGCATGGGGTCCGCGGGGACCATCTTCTTCGCGCGGTCCACGACCTTTTCGAGCAGCTCGTCGTGCGCGGCCTCTTCGACGAGGAGGCGCGAGCCGGCCGAGCAGAGCTCCCCCTTGCCGTAGAAGATCGCGTTGATCGCGCCCTTCGCGGCGGCGTCCAAGTCCGCGTCCGCGAAGACGACGTTCGGGGACTTGCCGCCGAGCTCCATCGAGACGCGCTTCATCGTCCCCGCGGCCGCGCGCAGGATCGTCTTGCCGGTCTCGGTCTCGCCCGTGAACGAGACCTTGTCGATCCCGGGGTGCTCCGCCATCGCCGCGCCGACGACGCCGCCCGGCCCGGTGACGACGTTGAATGCGCCGGGAGGGAGGCCTGCCTCGCGCAGGAGGTCCGCGAACAGGAGCGCGGTCAGCGGCGTGAGCGAAGCCGGCTTCAGCACGACGGTGTTCCCGAGCGCGAGCGCGGGCGCGATCTTCCACATCGCCTGGAGGAGCGGGAAGTTCCACGGCGTGATCGCGCCGACGACTCCGATCGGCTCGCGCAGCGTGAGGAGCATCGCGTCCGGCCTCGCCGGGAAGGTGTCGCCGTAGAGCTTGTCGGCGGACTCGCCGAAGTACGACAGCGCGTCGGCGGCCGTGGGCATGTCGATCTTCGCGGACTCGAAGATGGGCTTCCCGTTGTCGAGGGTCTCGATCCGGCCGAACTCCTCGGCGCGCGAGAGGAGCAGGTCCGCCGCCTTCCGGAGGATCCGGCCGCGGTCGCGGGGCTTCATCGCAGCCCAGGGTCCGGACTCGAACGCGTCTCGCGCGGCCTTCACCGCGCGGTCGAGGTCCTCGCGTCCCGCCTCGGCGACTTGCGCGATCGTCTCGCCCGTCGCGGGGTTCGTCGTCGCGAACCGCTTGCCCGACACCGCGGGGACGAACTCGCCGTTGATGAAGAGGTCGGTCTCGAGGTTCGAGACCGCCGGGGGAGCGGTGGTGCTCACCTTCCCTTGAACTTCGGAACCCGCTTCTCCTGGTTCGCCGCGATCCCTTCCTTCGCGTCCTCGCTCTGGAAGAGGAGCTGCTGGAGCTCCCGCTCGACGGCGAGCGCGGACTCCAGCGGCAGGTCCCAACCGCTCTGCACCGATCGCTTGATGCGCCCGACCGCGCGGGAGGCCTTGTTCGGCGGGACGAACTGGCGGGCGTAATCCATCACCTGCTCCCACCAGTCCTCGGCGGTCGCGTCGATCACCTGGTTGACGAGACCGAGGTCGTGGGCCTCCTCGAACGAGAACGTGTTACCCGTGATCATGAGCTCGATCGCACGCGACTTGCCGATGAGCTTCCCCAGCCGGGCCGTTCCGCCCGTGCCCGGGAGGACGCCGAGCGTCACCTCGGGCAGCCCGATCTTGCCCGCGTCCTTGCGGGCGATCCGGATGTCCGCCGCCATCGCGATCTCGAGGCCGCCCCCCACCGTGTGGCCGTTCAGCGCGGCGATCACGAGCTTCGGGGAGTGCTCGAGGCGAAGAAGCGTCTCGTTCGCGTGCAGGCAGAAGAAGTACTTGAAGCCGGGGGAGACCGCGTTCAGCATCCCGATGTTCGCTCCGGCCGAGAAGAAGCGGTCGCCCTTGCCGCGGAGGACGATGACGTGGACGTCGTCGTCGAAGCGCGCCTTCAGGATCGCGTCGTCGAGCTGGCGCATCATCGCGTAGGTGTAGGTGTTGGCCGGCGGGTCGTCCATCTCGATGACGGCGATGCCGGAATCCGCACGGTAACGGACGATCTCGGCGCCGGCGTCGGCGCTCGTCCAGTCGCGGGTTTGGGTCGATGTGCTCATGGAAGGTCCTCCTGACGAAACTTCGGGTTGAAAAGCGTATCAGACAGCGGCGTCCGGCCCTCGGACAGGAGCGACGGGGTCTTCGGTTCCACCCACTCCCCGCTCCCGTCCGGGCGAATCTCCTTCTTCCAGATCGGCACAGTTTCCTTGAGCCACTCGATGGCCAGCCGGCAGGCGGCGAACGCGGTCGCCCGGTGGGGCGCGGTCACGAGGATCGCGACCGAAGGCTCGCCTACCTCGAGCCGCCCGACGCGGTGCGAGATCTGCACGAAGGCTCCCGGCCACTCCTGCGAGACGGACGCGGCGACGTGCGCGAGCTCCATCTCGGCCATCGCTTCGTAGGCCTGGTACTCGATCGCAACCGTTTCTTTACCGTCGCTCACGTTGCGGACGACTCCCACGAAGAGGCAGACCGCGCCGTCCGAGGGACGCGTGTCCGCGAGGAGCGCAGGGAGGTCGATGGGATCGTGGGTCAGGTACATCAGCCGCCCGCGACCGGCGGCAGATAGGCGACTTCGTCGCCGTCCTCGAGAGTGTGGAAAGCCACCGTGGAAAGTCGGTTGACCGCCGCCGGGGGCATCCCGGGAAACCGTCCGAAGGCCGGCACCTCGCGCGAAAGGATCTCCCAGAGGTCGGCGACCCGGGTCCCCGGTGGGATCTCCCGGATCTCCTCGGGGTGGCCCGCGGCGTCGCGAAAGGAGGCGAAATAGAGGACTCGAACCTGCATCGGTCGGAGTTTATCTTCCGCCCCGGCCGCCGATTTGACAACTGACCGACTGGTCAGTTAGTGTCTCGCCATGGCGAGCCGAGGCAACCCCCGGGAAGCGGAGCGTCGGATCGCCCTCCTTCGGGCGGCGTTCCGAGAGGTCGGCGAAAAGGGCTTCTCCGAGGTCACCCTGGACGACATCGCCCGGCGGGCGGGGGTCTCGAAGGGAGTAACTCTCTACTACTTCGACTCGAAGGAAGACCTGTTTCTCGAGCTCTTCCGCTGGCTGATCGAGTCGATTCACGCCCGCATGCGGGACGCCGTTCGCTCCGTCGAGGATCCTCGCGAGAAAGTCCGGGCGCTCATCGGCGTGATCTTTCCATCGGCCGCCCGCAACCGCGCCTTCTTCCGCGCGTTCGTCGATTTCTGCGGGCTCGCGGCTCGGCGGGAGTCGTTCCGCGGCGTCAACGAGCGCTTCTATTCCGGGTGCGTCGAGATCGATGGCGGGATCGTTGAGGCCGGCATGAGGCGGGGGATCTTCCCGCTTCGCGACGTGAAGGAGGCGGCTTCGACGATGCGCGCGATCTTCGACGGGCTCATGATGCAGTGGCTCGCGGAAGAGGACCCGGAGGCGTCTTTCCCCTCGTACCGCGACAGATGCGAGCGAGAGCTCTGGAACTACCTGACCGGCGGGGCCGACACCGTGAAGAAGGGATGAACCCATGAAGACCGACGAACGACGAATCCAGAAGTGCGCGAACCCCGGCTGCGGCCGGAGCGCCGGCCCGGAGAACCGCTACTGCGAGACCTGCGAGCTCGAGCAGATGCTCTACCGCCGCGATCTCCGCGCCGGCCCGGAGAAAGAGAGTCCCGCCGTAGAATCGCGGTGATGGCTCTGAGGCGGGTCCTTCTCGCGGCTCCGCGCGGTTTCTGCGCGGGGGTCGTGCGCGCGATCGACGTCGTCGACCTCGCGCTCGAGTGCGTGGAGCCGCCCCTCTACGTCCGGAGGGAGATCGTCCACAACCTCCACGTGGTTCGCGGGTTCGAGAAGCGGGGCGTACGCTTCGTCGACGAGCTCGAAGAAGTCCCCGACGGCGCGACGGTGATCTTCTCCGCACACGGAATCGCCCCCCGCGTGCGCGAGGCGGCGGCCGCGCGGAAGCTGAACGTCATCGACGCGACGTGTCCTCTCGTCACGAAGGTCCACCTCGAGGCGATCCGTTTCGCGCGCCAGAAGTACCGCATCATCCTGATCGGGCACCCCGGGCACGAGGAGGTCGAGGGCACGATGGGCGAGGCGGAGTCGCGGATCGTCCTCGTCTCGTCGGTCGCCGAGGCGGAGGCCGTCGAGGTCGAGAATCCCGACCGCGTCGCGTACATCACGCAGACGACGCTCTCGATGGAAGACACGCGCCCGATCGTCGAGGCGCTGAAGCGCCGGTTCCCGCGCATCGCGGGCCCGGCGAAGGCGGACATCTGCTACGCGACGCAGAACCGCCAGGTCGCCGTGCGCGCGCTCGCGCGGGAAGCGCCCGTCATCCTCGTGATCGGCTCGAAGAATTCCTCCAACTCGAACCGTCTCGTCGAGGAGGCGGAGATCGCAGGATCGCGCGCGTACCTCGTGGACGACGCGTCCGGGGTCGATCCGGCCTGGCTGGAAGGCGTGGACACCGTCGGCCTCACGTCCGGCGCCTCCGCGCCCGAGTTCCTCGTCGACCAGATGCTCGCGCACCTGAAGGCGCTCGGGTTCGAGGATGTCGAGGACCTCGTCACGGTCGAGGAAGACGTCCACTTCCCGCTGCCGGCGGAGCTTCTCGAAGCCCGGGCGCGGCGCGGGGCCGCGGCGCTGCCGACCGTCCCGGCGTAAGCGGTCGAGCGCGTGACGGAGGCCCGCCGCCGTCTCGAGGGAAAGGTCGCTTTCGTGACGGGCGCCTCCCGCGGCATCGGGGAGGCCATCTCCCGCCGGTTCGGTTCGGACGGCGCCCGCGTCGCCCTCGCGGCGCGCGACGAAGCGGCCTGCCGCCGGATCGCGGCGGAGATCGAGCGGGCGGGAGGCGAGGCCTTCGCGCTTCGCTGCGACGTGACGGATCGGGACTCCATCGAGGACGCCGTCGCCGCCGTCGTCGCCCGGTGGGGCCGGATCGACGTCCTCGTGAACAACGCCGGCCTCGGCGGCGCAACGCCGCTCGACGACCCGGACGACTCGCACTGGGACGCGATCCTCGCGACGAACCTGGGAGGAGTCTTCCGCGTGACGCGGGAGGCCGCGCCCCACATCCCCGACGGCGGACGCGTCATCAACCTCTCTTCGGTGGTGGGTCGCTTCGGCGTCGCGGGACACGGGGCGTACGCCGCGACCAAGCACGGAGTGATCGGGTTGACGCGGACTTTCGCCCTCGAGCTCGCTCCCCGCCAGATCACCGTCAACGCGATGTGCCCCGGCTGGGTCGAGACGGACATGGCGCGGGAGGGATATCAGCGCATCGCCGCGCGCGTCGGCTCGACGGAAGAGAAGGGCCGCGAGATCGCGGCGAAGATGGCCCCGCTCCGGCGCATCATCGAGCCCGAGGAAGTCGCGGGCCTGGCGTCCTACCTCGCCTCGGACGACGCGCGGTCGGTGACCGGGCAGGCGATCGTCCTCGACGGCGGCCAGGTCATGCCATAAAGTCGAAAACGGGAATCTGAAGGCGGGAAACGAAAGGAGCCGGGGGATGAAGACCGACGAGTTCCTGGACGCGCTCGATGCGCTCGTGGCCGAGAAGCACCTCTTGAAGCACCCGTTCTACGTTCTCTGGAGCGAAGGGAAGCTGACGCGCGAAAACATCCGCGAGTACGCCGTTTCCTACTACCCGCACGTCGCCGCTTTCCCGACGTACGTCTCGGGCGTGCACTCGGGCTGCGACGACCCGGCGCTCCGGTCGGAGCTCCTCGAGAACCTCGTCGAGGAAGAGGGCGGCCCCGTCAACCATCCGGCGCTCTGGCGGCGATTCGCGGCGGCGCTCGGCGCGGCCGACGCCGACCTCTCCGTGTCGCCGAGGACTTCCGAGGTCGCGGCCGCGATCGCGGAGTTCCGCCGGTCGACGCGCGCCTCGGTTCCCGAAGGGCTCGCCGCGCTCTATGCCTACGAGTCTCAGATCCCCGAGATCTCGAAGACGAAGCGCGAGGGGCTCGCGGCGTTCTACGGAATCTCCGATCCCGAGGCGACACGCTTCTTCACCGTCCACGAGGAAGCCGACGTGTGGCACCGCCAGGTCGAGCGGCAGGCTCTCGGCCGCGTCGCGCAGACCGGTGAGGAGCACGAGAACGCCCTCGCCGCGGCGGGCCGCTGCCTCGACGCCCTGAACCGGGCGCTCGACGGCGTCATGCGGGAGAACGGTCTCGTCGCGTAGACGCGGGTGGAGCCCTCGACGGGGTCGGCACCGGTTCCGGATCGAGATGGGGCTCTGAGCCGGGAGTCCTCCGCCGGCACCTCGAACGGCGCGAACGTCGTCGGAGGCGTCGTCCTGATGATCCTCGCCGGGCTGGCCTTCTGGCCGGTCGTGTCCGGGTCGCGCTCGTTTTTCCACGGAGATCTCCGGTACGAGCACGTTCCGATCTGGCACGCCACGCAGCAAGCGCTGCTCGCCGGCGAATCTCCGTTCTGGTTGGACGGGTTCTACTGCGGGCATCCGCTGCTGTTCACGCAGGAAGCTCCTCTCTTCTACCCTCTGACGGTCCCCCTGCTCCGAACCGGAGCCCCTGCCCACCGACTCTCGGACCTCTTCTCCCTCGTTCACTTCTGGTTGGCGGGCTTCGCGACGTTCCTCCTGTTGCGCGACCTGCGATCCGACGTCTTCTCGTCGCTCTTCGGCGGGGTCGCCTGGATGCTCTCGGCCCGCATGGTCCAGAGCGCGCTCTGGCCGAACGCCGTCGCGGTGTCGGCGCTCCTTCCCCTCATCCTCATCGGGGTCCTGCGGACCGGCCGGGGCCAACGGCGATCCGGCGTGCTGGTCTTGGCCGTGTCGGTGGGTCTCACGCTCGCTGCAGCGCGCCCGCAGGTCGTTTTGGGCGCCGCGCCCCTCCTCCTCGTCATCGTCGCGACGACGTGCGTTCTCGCGGCGAGAAAGGGAGAGGTGGTCCGTGACCTGCTCGTCGCGGGGGCGCTCGGCCTTCTCCTCGGATCGCCGTCGCTTCTGCCTGCGGCGCTTCTCTATCCCGAGTCCTCTCGAGCGAGAGGGTTGACGCCCGCCGACCGGGAGTTCTACCCGCTGACGTTCACCGGGGACCTCGACCAGGTCTTCCTGCCCGTCGACGGCCCCCGCCGGTGGCCCGAGCCCGCGGCCTACCCGGGCGGACTGGCCGGACTTCTCTTCCTCGGAGGACTCGGCCTGGCGTGGAAACGCGATCCGGCTTTTCCCCGTGCGCTCTTTCTCGCGCTCCTCGCCGGGGGCGTGATCGGTCTCGTCTTTGCGTTCGGCGAGCGCGGTCCCTACGCTCTCCTCGCCGATCTTCCCCTCTTGCGCGGGTTCCGGTTGCCCGTCCGCTTCCTGGTTTCCTGGTCGCTCGCCGTCGCGCTCGGCTCGGCCCTCGTCCTGCGTGCGCTCCTTCTCCGGGTCCGACGTGCGCGGCTCTTCGCCGCGGCGGCCGTTACGCTCCTGGGGGCGGATCTCGTCGTCCACGCCCGGCGCGCGGCGCAGACCGCTCCGGCCGACCTCTATTCGATCCGGCCGAGACTCGCGGAGGTTCTCCAGCAGAGGCTCACGAAAGACGAGGCGGGATTCCCAAAGCGCTTCTGGTCGCTCGCGAATCCCATTCCGCTGTGGTTATACGACGACAGGAGCAAGCTCGCGTTGGCGCGAACCCTCGAGCCTCTCACCGGAGCCACCGGGATGCGGTGGGGGCTCGAGTCCATCAATGGGCCGGGGCCGGCCCTCGGCCGCACCGAGATGATCTTCGCAAAGCCGGGTCTCCCGGCCTCGCGCCTCGGCGGCGCCGGATTCGTCATCGTGAACGCTCCGCGATCCCTCGACCGCCCTCCCCTCGATCCCGCCCCTCTGCTTCTTCAGCCGATCGAGGCGGCACTTCCGCGCGCGCTGATCGCCCCGGAAGCGATCGTCCTTCCCGGTCCGGCGGCGGTCGCCGCTGCGGTCGACCCCGCCCGGGATCCGCGGCGAACGGCGGTCCTCGAGGAGGGAGAACCGCTCGACGCGCCCCGCTCGACGGGCCCGACTGGAACGGTGCGCCTGTTTGCGAAGAGCCGCTCGAGGGTCGATCTTCTCGCCGAGTTGCGGTCGAACGGTATCCTCGTCCTCTACAACTCTTTCGAGCGGGGCTGGAACGCGACATTGAACGGAAGACCGGCGCCGGTTCTGCGCGTGGACGCCGCATTCCTCGGCGTTCGATTGCCTGCGGGAACGCACCGGGTGCGGTTCGAGTACTCGCCGCGCGGACTTTGGGAGGGATCGGCGCTTGCCGTCGCCGGCCTGCTCGGCCTCGCTCTGGCGGCGATCCGGCTTCCGGCTCGCGCGGCGGGAGCCGAAGCGTGATCCGGGCGGTCCTCTTCGACGCCGGGGCGACGCTCGTCCACCCGGACCCACCCGTCGAGGCGGTGTACGCCCGGGAGTTTGCGGCGGACGGCGCGAAGTTCACCGAGGAAGAGCTCACGCGCGCTCTCACGCGGGCCTGGGAGGAGGTTCACGCGCTTCCCGCCGGGGACCGTTACGGAGGGGCGCGCGGGGAGGCGGCATTCTGGGCCGCGTTCCTGAACCGGGTCCGAGCGCTGCTGGACGGCGGCGTGCTCTCGCCCGCCGGCTTCGAGCGGCTCGCCCGCCACTTCCGCAGCGCTTCGGCGTGGGCGGTCTACGACGACGTCGTCCCGACGCTCGAAGATCTCTCGCGCCGCGACGCGAAGCTCGCCGTGGTCTCGAACTGGGACTCGTATCTCCCGAAGCTCCTCGCCGCGCTCGGACTCGACCGGTTCTTCTCGGTCGTGCTCGTATCGGCGCTCGAAGGGACGTCGAAGCCGGACCCCGAGATCTTCCGGCGCGCCTGCCGGCGCCTCGAAATCGCGCCGGAGGAAGCCCTCCACGTCGGGGACTCGGTCGCCGAAGACCTCGCTGGAGCGCGCGCCGCCGGTCTTTCGGCGCTCCTTCTCGATCGGGGCGACGCGCATCCCGAGATCGACGATCGGATCCGCAGTCTCGCGGAGGTCCCTGCCCGTGTCGGAGTCACGGCGTGACGCGGTCGACGGATCGCGAGCCGGACTCTCCGGAGCCGCCCGTCGAGGAGCCTCCGAACGCGCCCGAAGGGGATCCGCCGCCCGCGTACGACCCGCCGAGGCCCAACGCCCCGTCGCCCTCGCGCGAGCCGGGCACTCCGGCGCCGCAGCGCGACCCGCCCCGGGAATCCGCGTGAGGCGTTTGCTATCCTGCGCCTGGCTTGAAACTTCCGTCGGGGCTCTTCCGAACGAAGTCTCTCGACGCGCTCGTCGCCGAGACGGAGCACCCCAACCAGCAGCTCCGCCGAGCGCTCGGCCCGGGCAACCTGATCGCGCTTGGCATCGGCGCCATCATCGGCGCCGGCATCTTCGCGACGATCGGCACCGCGACCGCGGGCGACGCTTCCCGGCCGGGCGCGGGCCCGGCGCTCATGCTCTCCTTCGTCCTGACCGCCGTCGTCTGCGGCTTCACCGCGCTCTGCTACGCGGAGTTCGCGTCGATGGTGCCGGTCGCGGGCTCGGCCTACACGTACTCCTACGGGACACTGGGTGAGCTGATCGCGTGGATCATCGGCTGGGATCTGATCCTCGAGTACGCGATCGGTAACGTCGCCGTCGCGATCTCCTGGGCAAACTACTTCAACACGCTGCTGGAGGGCCTGGGAATCCACCTGCCCCGGTGGCTCACGGTGGACTTCCAGACCGCGCACGCCAAGATGCCGGACGTCGTCGCGAACGCGCCGCACGTCTTCGGAATCCCGATCGTCGTCAACTTCCTCGCCTTCCTGATCGTCGCCGCGATCACGGTCGTCCTCGTCTGGGGGATCAAGGCGTCCGCGAACTTCAAC
>DASRPJ010000047.1:0-6053 GCA_035646435.1 Thermoanaerobaculia bacterium
GAATCGCTCGCGATCGTGGGAGAGAGCGGCTGCGGAAAGACACTCGTCGGCCGCGCGCTCCTCGGGCTGCCGCCGGAGAGATCGCGCGTCGGCGGATCGATCCTTCTCGCGGGCCGCGAGCTCGTCGGGGCGAGGGAGTCCGCCTGGCGCAAGGTGCGGGGGCGCAGTATCGGCCTCGTCTTCCAGGAGCCGGGCGCCGCGTTCGATCCGGTCGCGACGGTCGGGTCGCAGATCTGCGAGGCGATCCTCGCTCACAGCCGGGTGGGGAGACGGGCCGCCCGCGCGCTCGCGATCGACCGTCTCGACGAGGTCGGGTTTCCCGACCCGCCGCGGGGTATGGAGGAATATCCCCACCGTCTCTCCGGGGGAATGAAGCAGCGCGCGTTCCTCGCGATCGCGCTCGCCTCCGATCCCGCGGTGCTCGTCGCGGACGAGCCGACGACGGCGCTCGACGCCACCGTGGCCGCGCAGGTCCTCGAGCTGCTGGACCGGCTCCGCGCGGAGCGGGGACTCGCCCTCCTCCTCATCAGCCACGACCTCGGCGTCGTGGCGCGCCACGCCGACCGCCTCCTCGTCCTCTACGCCGGCCGCGTGGTGGAGGAGGCGCGAACGCTCGACTTCTTTCTCGCGCCTCGCCACCCTTACAGCCGCGGGCTGCTCGCTTCGGTGCCCCGCCTCGCGAAGGCCGGCGGAAGCGGCGCACGCGGATTCCGTGCGATCCCCGGAACGGTTCCCGATCTCGCTTCCCGCTCGGGCGGGATGTGTGCGTTCGCGCCCCGGTGTCCGGAGCGGTTCGAGCCGTGCGATCGGCGCGAACCGGACCTCTACGCCGCCGGTGAGAGCGTCGCGCGCTGTTTTCTGTACGACCCGGCGGGAGGCCGTTCCGCGTGAGCGTCGACCCCGTCGAGCCGCTTCTCTCCGCGCGCGATCTCGAGAAACGGTACCCGGTCGGCTCGGGAGCCTTCGGGAAGGCGGACACGTTCGCGGCGGTGGACGGGGTGTCGTTCGACGTCGGGCGAGGGGAGACCCTCGGTCTCGTCGGCGAGTCGGGCAGCGGGAAGAGCACCACCGGGCGCATCCTGCTCCGTCTGGAGGAGCCGACTCGCGGCGACGTCCGCTTCGACGGAGAAGACTGGCTCGCTCTCGAGGGGGAGGAGCTGCGGCAGCGCCGGCGGCATCTCCAGATCGTCTTTCAGGATCCGCAGACGTCCTTGAACCCGCGGATGACGTGCGGCGCCCAGGTCGGTGAGCCGCTCCGCGTCCATCGCCTCGCCCGCGGGCGCGAGCTCGCCGACCGGGTGGACGCTCTCCTCTCGGAAGTCGGCCTTTCGGCCGAGACGGCGCGCCGCTTTCCCGCGGAGCTCTCCGGCGGACAGCGCCAGCGCGTCGCGATCGCCCGGGCGCTCGCGACACGGCCCCGCTTCGTCGTGTGCGACGAGCCGGTATCGTCGCTCGACGTCTCGATCGCCGCGCAGGTCCTGAACCTGCTCGTCGACCTCAAGGAGAAGCACTTCCTTTCTTACCTCTTCATTTCGCACGACCTCGCAGTCGTGTCCGGGATCGCCGATCGGATCGCGGTCCTGTACCTGGGGCGGATCGTCGAAGAGGGGCGCGCGGCCGACGTCATCGGGAGGCCGCTGCACCCGTACTCCGCGACGCTCGTCTCGGCGGCGCCGGAACCCGACCCGAGGGCTCCGGTTCGCCGAATCCCACTTGCGGGAGAGCCGCCCTCGCCGTCGGCGCCGCCGCCGGGATGCGCGTTCCATCCGCGGTGCCCCATCGCACGGCCCCGTTGCCGCGAGGAAACACCTCCGCTCTTCGACTTCGCCGACGGGAGGCGCGCGGCGTGTTTCTTTCCGGGGGAGCTCCTGCCCGCGCTCCGTTAGCGTCGTTCTCGGCTATCATTTCCCCGCTTTTTCCGGTGCGGTTCTCGGCAGCGCCCCTGCTCGGCGCGCGGGCGTCGAAGAAAACATTCGTGCGCGAAGTGCGTAGTAGGTGTGACGAAGGAGTAACGGAATGAAGAGGTTGCCGAAAACCCGGGCGGTTCGCTCCGCCCTGTTGGCTGCGGGCCTGCTCACGGGCCTGACTTCGAGCGCCGCCGCGCAAACGGGCGCGGTCGTCTCCGCGCGGCCGGGCGAGCGGACGATCCGGGCCCTTCCCGAGGCGGGGACGGAGGGAATCCGGCTGTCGCTCGACGAAGCGGTCGCCCTCGCGGTCGCGAACAACCAGGATCTGAACGTTTCCGTCAACGAGGCGGAGTCGTCGAATTTCCAGCTGTTGTCCACCTGGGGCATCTTCGATCCGCTCGCGGAGGCCTTCGTGGAGCGCGCGCACGACGAGGAGCCGGCAACGTCTCAGCTGGTCGGCGCGGACGTCAGCACGCGCGACACCACCAACTTCGGGGCTTCGGTGACTCAGCTCGCCCCGACCGGCGGCACGTTCTCTCTCGGCCTGGCGGGGAACCGCACGTCCACCAACTCGACGTTCTTCTTCATCAACCCTTCCTATTTCGGCGGGCTCACTCTTTCGTTCAACCAGCCGCTCCTCCGGAACTTCGGACGGGACGCCACGACGTGGCTGATCCGCACCGCGCGCAACAGCCGGGACGCCACGTACCAGGCCTTCGTCCGGAGCGTGCAGGGCACGGTGAACGGGGTGGAGCAGGCGTACTGGGACCTCGTCTACGCGTTGAGAAACCTCGAAGTGCAGCGGGAGGCGCGCGTGCTCTCCGCGGACTTGAACCGCATTACGCGAATCAAGATCGACGTCGGCTCGCTCGCGCCGATCGACATCGTGCAGACCGAAGTCGGGATCGCGACCGCCGAGCAGCAGATCATCATCGCGGAGGGCCTGATCGGTGACGCCCAAGACCGACTGAAGCGCCTCCTGAATCTCGACCCCGCGCGCTGGACGGTGCCGATCGTGCCGACCGACGAGGTGCGCGTCGATCAGCCGGCCGTCTCGGTGGAAGACGGCATGCGCCAGGCCCTCTCGCGCCGGCCGGAGATCATCGCGGCGGCCTACAACGTGGACTCCGACCGGATCCGCTACGAGTACTGGCGCAACCAGACGAGGCCGGCTCTCGACCTCTACGGGAGCTACGGCAACACCGGCATCGGCGGTGTGACGACCCTACGGGACGAGCAGGGCAACATCATCTCCCGCACGACCGGCAACTTCGGCGACGCTTTCGAGCAGGTCATCGACCGCGACTTCAAGAACTGGCAGGTCGGCCTGCGGTTCTCGTATCCGATCTTGAACCGGCGCGCGAAGGGGCAGCGCGGCGCCGCCCTCTATACGTGGGAGGCCAACAAGGCCGGCCTGACCGCCCTCGAGCAGAACGTCCTCGTCGAGGTGCGGGCGGCCGCGCGCGACATCGACACGGCGGCGCGTTCCATCGTCGCCGCGCAGAAGTCGCGCGAGCTCGCGGAGCGCAACCTCGACGCGGAGCGCAAGAAGTTCGAGAACGGCATGACGACGTCGTTCCAGGTGCTCGAGATCACGAACGACCTTTCCCTCGCGCGGGTGAACGAGCTCCAGGCGCTCGCGATCTACCGGAAGGCGCTGTCGGCTTACCACTACGCGATCGCCGACATCCTCGACTGGAAGGGCATCCGTATCGAGGACCTGCCGGAGGCCGAGCCGCCCCGGGAGGGGAGCCGGAGCCCGCAGCCGCTCGCGGCGCCGCCGCCGGTGGTCCCCTGACGGGCGGCATCTCCGGCGCAGGGCGGTAGACTCCGCCGCAGTCGACATGGACAGTTCGGCCGTTTCGCCCGAGCCCGTCGCGCCCGGCGCCGATTCACCGCTCGGCCGGGTCGTCGGCGTCTTCATCGCGCCGGCGCGCACCTTCGAGTCGATCGCCCGGAAACCGGGCTGGGTCCTGCCGCTCCTGATCGCGACCGTGCTGTCGATCCTCGCGACGGCCGTGCTGCTTCCCCGAATGGACTTCGAGGCGTCGCTCCGCGAGCAGCTCGCGGCGCGCGACGAGACCGTCTCGGAGGAGAGGGTCGAGAGGATCATCGAAGCGCAGAAGCGTTTCTCCGGCCTCGTCTACGTCTGGGGCGCGCTCGCGCCGACCGTGATCACCCTCCTCCTCGCGGGCATCTTCTGGCTGTCCTTCAAGGCGTTCGGCTGGGACCACACCTTCAAGCAGTCGCTCGGCGTGACGTCGCACGCGTACCTGCCGAACTGCCTGGCCGCGATCCTCCTCACCGTCTTCGCGATGCGGCTCGATCGCTTCAATCCGGCCGACCTCGGCGATCTCGTCCGATCGAGCCCCGCCTTCCTCGTGGACCGGCGCGCGAGCCCGGTGCTGCACTCGCTCCTCCAGTCGCTCGACGTCTTTTCGATCTGGTCGCTCGTGCTCCTCGTCATCGGGTACTCGATCGTTGCGAAGGTGTCGCGCGGGAAAGCGGCCGCGATCATCGTGTCGCTGTGGGCGCTCTACGTTCTCGGAAAGGCGGGATTCACGGCGATCTTCAGCTAGTGTCCCGAGTCAGAAGTCCGTCGTGAAGAAGTGGATCCTTCCCGCCGTCGCGCTCGTCGTTCTCGGCGCCATCGTCACGGTGTCTCTCCTCGGCTCGAAGCCCCGCGGGACGCCCGTCGAGACGGGGCTCGTGGAAAAGGGCGAGATCCGTTCCCTCGTCACCGCGACCGGTGAGATCCAGGCGAAGACCCACGTGGACATCTCCTCCCAGGTCATCGCGCGTATCGAGAAGCTCCACGTGCGCGAGGGCGACCGCGTCGCGCGCGGGGACAAGCTGGTGGACCTGGAGCGCGCCCAGTACGTCTCGCAGCGCGACCGGTCCCGGGCGACGCTCGCGGCGGCCGAAGCGGACATCCGGCGCGCCCGGGCCACGCTCGCGAACACCGAGTCGCGCGTCGCCCGCGCGCGCGACCTCGCGGCGCAGAAGATCGCCTCGCGGGAGTTCCTCGAATCGGTCGAGCTCGACCACGAGAGCGCGCGCACGGCTCTCTCCGCCGCGCGGGAGAGGGCGCGCGAGGCGCGGGCAACCGTCGAGGCGTCGGACGACGCCCTGTCGAAGACGACGATCGTCTCGCCGATCGCGGGCCGGGTCACGCGCGTCAACGCGGAGGAGGGCGAGACCGTCGTGACCGGCACGATGAACATGCCGGGCTCCGTGATCCTGACGGTTTCGGACCTGTCGGAGATCGAGGCGGCCGTCGAGGTCGACGAGTCCGCCGTCGCACGGGTCCGGGTCGGCCAGAAGGCCTCGGTCCTTCTCGACGCCTTTCCCGAGCGGGAGCTGCCCGGCGCCGTGACCGAGATCGCCGACTCCGCCGTGAAGCGACAGGAAGTGGCGTACTTTCCCGTCAAGGTGCGGATCGAGGGCTCGGGGGACGGCCTTCGGCCCGGGATGACGGCGCGGGCCCGCATCCAGGCGGAGAGCCGCAAGGGGGTCCTCGTCGTGCCGATCCAGGCGATCGTGGAGAAAAAGGAGCCCGAGGGAAAGAGTGCCTCGTCCTCGAACCCGGAAGGGCAGAAAATCGTATACCGGGTGGAGGGGGGCAAGGCCCGAGCCGCGCCGGTCGAGGTCGGGCTGAACGACGAGACCCGGGCGGAGATTCTCTCCGGGGTGAAGGAAGGGGAGAAGATCGCGGTCGGGCCTTATCGCACGCTGAAGAGCCTCCGGGACGGAGCCGCGGTCACCGAGACCGCCGCGAAGAAGTAGGGAGCGAGATGCTGATCGACATTCGGGACATTTCGAAGGTGTACGAGATGGGGGCCCAGAAGGTCCGGGCGCTCGACGGGGTCTCCGTCGCGGTTGACCGCGGCGAGTACGTGGCGATCATGGGCCCGTCCGGCTCCGGAAAATCGACTCTCATGAACCTGATCGGCTGCCTGGACACGCCCTCCTCCGGCTCCTACGTCCTGAACGGGCGGGAGGTCGCGCGGATGTCGGACGACGAGCTCGCGGCGATCCGCAACCAGGAGATCGGATTCGTCTTCCAGACTTTCAACCTCCTGCCGCGAACCACGGCTCTCCACCAGGTCGAATTGCCCCTCGTCTACTCCGGCCTCCCGCGCAAGG